>DASVVD010000366.1:0-3644 GCA_036386715.1 Pseudoduganella sp. | reverse complement strand
CCTGCCAGCGTCTTCCTTTCCGACGGGGCGCAGCACGTGCTGCGCGACGGCCGCCTGCCGCCGCAACTGGTCTCCGAACTCGATGCGTGGCGCTTTGCCGTGTATGCATGGGGCGCCGAGAAACTGGTGCTGCGCGTGGTGGTGCGCGATCCCGACGACGACGAAGCCGGCGCAGCGCCCTCGCGCCGCCACCCGCACGTTGCCCTGCGGCTCGAGATCCACCTGCCCGAGCTGGGCAAGGTGGTGCTGCAGATGGAGCCGGTCGAAGATGGTGTCGTGCTGGAAATCGGCGCGGCGCAACCCGGCGCCATGCGGCACATGCGCAGCCTGGTGCCGGAGATCGGCGCGATCGCCCGGCGCTGCGGCGTGCGCATCCTGCGCGTGCGGCTGGCGCGCGAGCTGCCGGGCACCGGCTTCCACCACCCGAACCGTTTGCAGGTGGCCATGCTGACGCCGGCGATCTTCGAGGCGATGGCCGGCGTGGCCGTGCTGCTGTCGCAGCCACGGCCGGTGGAATAAACCCGCGGAAGCGAATTTACCCGACTGTCCCGATAATCGACACTTCGCGGTTTTCCGGCACTTCGTTATACGACAGCACATGCAGTCCGGGTGCGAACAGCCGGGCATAGCGGGCCAGCAGCGGGCGGATCTGCGGCAGTACCAGCAGCAGCGGCGGCGTGGCCTGTTGTTTCATCTGTTCGCGCGCGACCGGCATGTTCACCTGCAGCTGGGCCAGCAGGTGCGGGTCGATCGGGTAATTGTCGAGCACCACCTTGCCGGACTGCCGGGCCTGGTTCAGTGATCCCAGCAGCATGTTTTCCAGTTCGCCGCCCAGGTTGAATGCCAGCATTTCCTTGCGCTGCCCGAACAGGCCGGCCACGATCTGCCGGCGCAGCGCGCAGCGCACCTCGGCCGCCAGCAGGATCGGGTCCTTGGTGGTCTCCGAGCTGTCGAGCAGCGTGGTGGCGATCGGCACGATATCCTTCAGCGACACGTTCTCGGCCAGCAGCACGCGGAACACCCGCAGCAGCTGCGTGTGCGACAGCGACTTGTCCAGCGAGGCGGCGAGCTTCGGCGCCAGGGCGCCCAGCCGCTCCATCAGGGCAGCCACGTCATCGTGCCGGAACAGCTCCGGCAGGTATTCGCGAATCAGTTTCGACAGGTGCGTGGCGATCGCGCTCGGCGCTTCGATCACCTGGTAGCCCAGCCCCAGGGCCTGCGCCTTCTCGCCCGGCTCGATCCAGACCACCGGCATGCCGTACGCCGGTTCCACGCCGGGAATGCCGTCGACGTGGCCGTACAGGTTCGGCGACGGGATCGCCATCAGCCGGTCGGCAAACACTTCGGCCTGGGCAATCACGGCGCCGCCCAGCACCACCGAATATTGCGACGGTTTCAGACCCAGGTCGTCGCGCACGCCGATCGGCGGCAGCACCAGGCCCATCGCCTCGGACAGGCTTTGCCGCACGCCGCGCACGCGCTTGGTCAGCACCTCGCCCTGCGCCTTGTCGACCAGGCCGACCAGCTTGTAGCCCAGCAGCACCTGCAGCGGATGCACTATCGGCAGGCTCTGCCACTCCAGCTCGGGCGCCTTTTCGTCGCGCAGCACGGCCTCGATGGCTTCGATCTGCCGGGTGTCGGGCGGCGCCACGCCGCGCTGCTGCATGCGCCAGCCGACATAGGCCAGTGCGGCGCCGAACGACAGGAACGGCAGCCATGGCATGCCTGGCACCAGGCCCATGATCACCATCAGGCCGGCGGCCGAATACAGCACGCTCGGGTTGGCCAGCATCTGGCCGCTGATCTGGGTTTCGAAGTCGCCCGCATCGGACACGCGGGTGACGATGATCGCGGCGGCGGCCGACAGCAGCAGTGCCGGGATCTGCGCCACCAGGCCGTCGCCGATCGTCAGCAGCGCATACTGGCGGAAGGCGTCGCCGAAGCTCATGCCCTGCATGATCGAACCGATCGCCACGCCGCCGACCAGGTTGATGATCAGGATCAGGATCGATGCGACCGCATCCCCGCGCACGAACTTCGATGCGCCATCCATGGCGCCATAGAAATCCGCTTCCGACGCCACGTCCTTGCGGCGCTGCTGGGCCTTTTCCTGGTTGATCAGGCCGGCGTTCAGGTCGGCGTCGATCGCCATCTGCTTGCCGGGCAGCGCATCGAGCGTGAAACGCGCCGACACTTCGGCGATCCGCTCCGCGCCCTTGGTCACGACGGCGAAGTTGATGATCATCAGGATCACGAACACCACCAGGCCGACCACGAAGTTGCCGCCGATGACGACGTTACCGAACGATTCGATCACCTGCCCCGCGGCGTGCGTGCCTTCGTGCCCGTGCAGCAGCACCACCCGGGTGGACGCCACGTTCAGCGTCAGCCTGAGCATCGTGGTGGCCAGGATCACGGTGGGGAACACCGAGAAGTCCAGCGGGCGCTTGGCACCCACCGAGACGAGGATCACGATCAGGGACAGCACGATGTTGAACGTGAACAGCACGTCGAGCAGGATCGGCGGCAGCGGCAGGATGATCATCGCCAGGATGGACATCACGAACAGCGGCGTGGCGAACTTGTGGCGGCGCAGTTCGGCCACCAGGGAGTTCAGGAAATTCATGTTTGTGCTGCCTCACTCATCGAAGTTGGTACCACAATCTGGTCGGGGAACGCCGGCAGCGCGGACCGGCCGCCGCTGCGGAAGGCCTTCAACTGCAGCACATAATGCAGCACCTGCGACACCGCCTGGTACAGCGGCACCGGAATCTGCTGGTTGACCTGCGCGGTATTGTAGATGGCACGTGCCAGGGGAGCCAGGCGGAGCACCTCGATACCGTGCTCCTCGGCGATCTGCCTGATATACAGCGCCAGCTCGTCGACGCCCTTGGCCACCACGAACGGCGCCTCGGCGCGCGTTTCGTCATACTTGAGCGCCACGGCATAGTGCTCCGGGTTGACCACCACGACATCGGCCGTCGGCACCGTCTTGCGGGCGGCGCGCTGCGACATGGCCCGCTGCAGCTGCCGGATCCGCCCCTTCACTTCGGGCCGCCCTTCGCTGGTCTTGTGCTCTTCCTTCATGTCCTGCTTGCTCATGCGCTGGTTGCGGGCGAAGAAGAAGGCCTGCGCCGGCACATCGATGACGGCGAACAGCACGAAGATCATCACCAGCGACATGATCCCGTCGAGCATCAGCGCGGCACCGTCGACCATTGCCATCGACAGCGGCATCGACTGCAGATGCGTGTACTGGTGCAGCGTCGAGCGGGCCATGTGCACCAGCACGGCGATCAGCACCGACGCCTTGGCGATCGACACGCCCAGCTCGAACAGGTGCTTGCCCGAGAACAGCCGTCCCAGGTTCGATACCGGATTCATCTTGGAAAACTTGGGCATCAGGTTCTTGCTGCTGAACAGCCAGCCGCCCGGCACCATCGAGGCCAGCACGATAAAGAACGGCACCACGAACAGCGGCGCCACCATCTTCACCAGCAGCACGCTGGCTTCATAGAAGACATCGGACATGGCGTTCATCAGCACGTCGCCGCCCTCCAGCGAAACGAAGCTGGCGGCGAAGATCGTGCGGAAGTGCGCCAGGTAGCCGGGCAGCAGGTACACGAACAGCTTCAGGCTGACCA
>DASVVD010000365.1:0-6460 GCA_036386715.1 Pseudoduganella sp. | reverse complement strand
ATGAACATCGACCTGACGCTGTGGGACCAGCTGGTGCTGCTGGGCGTGCTGCTGTTTACGTCGAAGGGATCGGCTGGGGTAGCCGGTGCCGGCTTCGTGGCACTGGCCGCCACGCTGGCATCGATGCACAAGATTCCTGTCGAGGGCCTGGTGCTGCTGCTGGGCGTCGACCGGTTCCTGAACGAAGCCCGCGCAGTGACGAACCTGGTGGGCAACGGCGTTGCCACGGTCGTGGTGGCGCGCTGGGAAAAAGCGATCGACATGCAACAGGCCAGGGCCGTCCTCGATCGCGGCCCGGTTTCCGGTGGCTGCCAGCCCGCCGTTATCCCGGAATTCGCGTACCTTCATCCACCTGCCTGCCGTTCTCGCGAAGGACCAGGCTGGAGGCCTTGCCATCGGCGGCGGCCTTGAATTCGACTTCGATGTCGCGTTCCTTCATAAAGAAGGTATTGGGGCCTTTCGGGTACAGCGTGACGGGGCGGCCGCCGACTTCGACAGACAGGTTCAAGCCGGCGCGCCTGAAGGTGAGTACTTTCTGGATCTTGGCGGCATAGCTGCCGGCAAAGCGTTCCAGGTCGGCGTCGGCAAGCGCGACCACCTTGCTGTCGTTGGGCTTGAGGATGGCCTTGTGGTCGTAGCTGAGCGCGCGCGACAGGGTCCAGGTCTTGTCCGCATTGCGCAGCCAGAGCATCGAGAACAGCGCCTCGCCGTTGGGTGCTGCCTTCACGCCCTTCGGAGCCTCGGAAAATTCGTGGCGCCCCGTCACGATGGCGCCATACACGTCCGGGCCGCGGTTGAGGAGATAGGTCTGTGTGTCCTTGTCCTGTACCGTGCGCTGGACGGTCACACCGGGCCGGCCGCAAATGTTCTTGCGCACGCTGTCGGTCAGCGCGGCGCGACCGTTGGTGACGCCGCCGATATCGTGATAGAACTCCACGTTCTCGGCCGTCAGCTTGTCCAGCGCCGCGTAGTCACAGTCGTTATAGGCTTTCCAGTACGCGGCATCGGCTGCCTTGACTTCGGCCAGCAGCCCGGGATTCTGGGCAAAGGCAAGCAATGGTGCAGCCAGGGCGATGCCGGCGAATGAATGGGCGAATGAATGGGTGAATGAGCTGGCGAATGACTGGGCAAAGGATGACATGGAGCTCCTGTCAAAGGATGGATGGGGGGGAATCCATTCTAGCCACGGGCACTGCGCCCCAGGCAGGGATCGCCACTCAACTTCGTGAGCGCAATGCCTTGCATTCTGCCAGTTGGTGGGCAGGGCTTTGCGTCATGCATGACGCTGCACGTCGCCCCACGCTACGAAAGCAATCCGTCAAACAGCGATATGTAAATGTATAATTGCAATATATGTTGCAATTAAGTTACATTTCAAGCTTCCATCAAAACAGTAAATTTGCTAAGATGCAAATCCCTCCGGCACCGGAAACGGGTCGTTGCGCCTTGTGCCAACGCGCTGCAGAGAATATCTTGTAAATATCCGCTCCTGGTGACTTTTAGTGAGAAATGCGCGGGTGGAGTCCATTACAATGTCCCGTTTACCTGCTAAGCAGGCCCATCAGTATCAGGAGGAGACGTGTCACCCCCGGTCCACGACGCGGCGTTCGCGATCTCCCGGCTGTCGGCGGAATTTGCCGACAAGTCCGTCGAAGCGCATTTCAGCCATCACCTGTTGCCACAAACTAAGGCTCAGCTGCGCACCACGCTGCTGTTCTGCGCTGCCGCCTATTTGCTCTTCGCCATCACCGACGTGCTGGCGCTGGGCCTGTCGGCCATGGCGCTCGTGCTGTTCGCCTGCCGCCTGCCGGTGGGGGTGGTGGCCGTGGCCAGTTGCGTGACCAATTACCTGCATCCGCATTCCGTGCGGCGCGTGTACCTGACCGCAAGCGTCACCGAGGTGGTGGGCATGCTGGCGTTCGTGCCGATCGTGCTGGCGCGGCCCGCCGAACTGCCGTGGCACACCATGTCGATCGGGCTGATGGTGCTGGCCGTCTACCTCTACATTCCAAACCGGCTGGTATATACGCTGGCCATCGGCTCGATTTCCACGCTCGTCTTCGTCGCCGTCGCGATCGCTGGCGGCAGCCTGTCGGGCAAAGAGCAGCTGACGATGATCATGCTGCTGATCCTGGCGAACTGCTTCGGCTATATCTCGGCGCGCCGCTACCACCTGATCCGGCGCGAGGAATTCCGCGTGCAGTCGGTGCTCAAGAACCTGTCCGAGCGCGACGCGCTCACGGGCTGCCACAACCGCCGCTACCTGCAGCAGGAACTGCTGAACATGGAGCTGTCGCGCGCGCGCCGCTTCCGCCTCAGCCTGGCCGTGGTCGCCTGTGACATCGATTACTTCAAGTCGGTCAACGACACGTACGGCCATGCCGCCGGCGACCGGGTGCTGGTGGCCTTCACGGCATTGCTGCGCGGGATGATCCGCGAGAACGTGGACAGCCTGATCCGCTTCGGCGGCGAGGAGTTCCTGCTGGTGCTGCCCGAAACGGATCTGGCCGGCGCCATGCATCTGGCCGAGCGCATGCGTAGCGCGCTGTCCGCCGCGGCAACGGAAATCGCGCCGGGCAAATCGGTTTCCGTGACGGCCAGCTTCGGCGTCACGTCGGTCAATTTTGCAAACGTTGTCGCGCGCTTCCCGCAGGAGGCGGTGATCGAGCTGGCCGACCAGCTGCTGTACGCGGCAAAGCACGACGGCCGCAATACCGTCAAGGCGCTCGAGTTCTACGGCCGTCCCGGCCTGCACGTGGCTGCGCGGATGGCCGGCTGAAGGGCCGGCTAAAGGGCCGGCTGAAGGGCCGGTTCGACCGCGGTGACAGTATCAGCGCAGTCGGTGCCGGCTGCACTGATACTGTCACTGCATGGGATGTCCGTCCAGCGTGTAGCTGATGCGCGCATCGTCCGACCAGCCCTTGTCGCCAAGCTGCGGCGGCTTCGCCTGCGCGGCCCGCTGCACGAGGCGCCGTTCGCCGTCTTCGATCGTGACCGTATCGTATTGCCCGGCAGGCGGGTCCGCCTTGGTCACTTCGAGCTTTTCGCACACGTCCAGGCCGAACAGGCCCGCCATGCCGAAGAATGCGCGTACCTTCAGGCCCACCGTTTTCAGCATCGCGACCTGCGCCTTGCATGCCAGCCGCAGGTCGCCCATCCGCTGCACGCCGTCGGGCAGGCCAGGCGAACGTACCCGCACGTTCGGGTGATTCATTTCGCCCGGCGGGAAATCGCGGTTCACCACCACCTCGGCATCTGCCTCGATGCCGGCGGCCGGCACGAGCGTGAACGTGGTCGCGGACGTCATCGGCAAGGCCGTCCGTTGGCCAGCCTGCACGAGCTGCACCTCGTTGCCACCATTTGCTGCGTCGACTTTCGGCAGCCTGAATGACAACGTGGCGCCGGGGGCCTGCCGTGGCGCTCCCTCGTCGAACACCTCCTGCGCCGTTTGCAGCGTGTCATAGCGCCATGACATCGGCTTTGCCGCAGCCTCGCCTTTATCGGGAATCATGCGATGGCCGGCCGAGACCTGATCGGTTGCGTGGACGGTGCCGGCCAGCGCCAGCAGGATGAGGGGCAGGACAGGGGAGGCATGGGAGCGCATTGGCGTGTTTTCTTGTTGTTCCGATGATGAAAGGATAACGGAATACGCAGGGGCGCCGCCGGGGATTTGCGCTGAAACGTTGAACCAATGGGATGAATGGTATAGAGGCCACTGCGGCCGGGGAACCTTGTGTGCCGGTCGCGGGCCGGCGGTCGGCGCCGGGTTCGCGGTCCAGGGTACGCATGCGCCGGGCTGGCAGGAGAAAGGCAAAGAGCTGCCGGTTATGTTAACGGTGACACGCCAGGTATTTCACTAATGCAGACATCAATGTCTTTTGCCGATGCTCAGGATGTACGTCTTCGCCATGCAGTTGCCGTGCGTGGTCTGGACCAGGTAATTCAGGAATGGCAATGCGAGCCGCCGGCCGGATTTGGTGGCGAGGAGGGCGAGAAGGCGAGAAGGCGAGAAGGCGAGAAGGCGAGAAAGCGAGAAGGCGAGGAAGGCGAGGAAGGCGAGGAAGGCGAGGGCCGGCAGGAAAGGCGAGGGATGCAATGTGGCGGATGCGAGATGCGAGATGTGAGGTATGTGCCTCCCGTGGCACCTCGTCGGGGAAAGTGTCTGGAAAGCCTGTCTCTTTTTGTGTGAATTGAACTATTTCCCTCGTTGCCTGTCTAACACAGTACGAAACAGAGAATTTGCGACAAAAACCGACAAGGAAAATACAATGCTTCCCCGAGTGAGTCTGGACGTCTCCGGCACCACGGCGCTCCTTCTGTTGCGGTTCATGGAGCGGAGAGCTTCCACGCTGGGCATCGCGGCAAACGAAGTCGCCGATCATGCGATCCTGGCCTGGATCAACGCGCAGCAGGATGCCTGTTCGCATACGCCGCATGGCCAGGGCTATCGATGGAAAAGCCTGTTTTTGCCCGAGGGAACGCGCCTGGAAGTTCGCACGCGTGACCAGACGTATCGCGCACGGGTGGTGGGCAACGAGATCATGCATGAAGGCCGTGCCTTGTCGCCGAACCAGTTCGTTTCTACCTGTGCCGGCGCCGCCCGCAACGCGTGGCGCGAGATATCGCTGCTCCTTCCCGGCGAGCGCTACTGGAAAGCCGCATACCTGTTGCGCAAGGAGGCGGAGCAGGCGCAAAAAATTGCGCTCGAGATGGCTGCTTCGGCGGCAGCGGCAGGCACCGCCGTTCCAGTGGCAGGGCGGCCCATGCAGCATTGGCTGTTCAAGGAGCCGCGCGAGCAACGGGTTTCAGACCGTCGCAGCCCGCGCGGTACCACCGAGTTCGACGATCACTGATACGGAATAACCATCACTGGCAACCATCACTGGCCAGCCGGTTCAATAACTGGCTAGCGCGCTCGGCTGCCCACCCTTGAAAGTAAAAATGGTCACGGGCGAAGCCTTCATGTCGCCCTTGGCATCGAACGCATAGCTGCCGGCCACGCCCTGATACGTGCCTGCGGAAATCGCGGGGCCTACCCTGGCCGGTTCGACCGAGTTCGTTGCCTGCATGGCCTGCGCGAACAGGTGCACGGCGTCGTAGTAGGAAGCCGCATACACGTCGGGCTCCGCGTTGAAGCGCTTCTTGAACTTTGCCTTGAAGCCCGGCCCGCTGGCCGCCTTGTCGAGCAGTGCGCCGCCCTGCGAGCACAGCACATTGGACCCCACGGCATCGCCGCCCAGCTTGCCCATCTCGGCCGTGCAGATCGTGTCGCCGCCCAGCAGCTTTGCCTTGATGCCCAGCTGGCGGATCTGCCGTGCCATCGGCCCGCCCTGTGGTGCGTAGCCGCCGAAGAAAATCGCTTCCACGTTCTTTGCGCGCAGCTTGGTCAGGATCGACGTGAAGTCCACCGCCTTGTCGGTGGTGTATTCATGGCCGGCCACGGTCATGCCGGCGGCGCGCGCGCCTTTCTTGAATTCCTCGGCCAGCCCCTGGCCGAACGCGGTGCGGTCGTCGATCACCGCCACCGTTTTCAGTTTCAGTTCCTTCGCCGCATACGCCGCCATGCGCGAGCCCAGCTGCGTGTCACTGGCGTTTACGCGGAACAGGTTTTTATAGCCCTGCTGCGTGAGCTTCGGATTCGAGGCAACGCTGGCCACGACCACGCCGGCATTGGCATACACGCGCGAGGCGGGAATGGCCACGCCGGAGTTGTAGGGCCCGACCACGTAGCGCACGCCGCCATCGGCCAGCTTCTGGGCCACGTTCACGCCGGCCTTGGGGTCGCCCTGGTCATCCTCGGAGACCAGCTCGAATTTCACCTTCTTGCCGCCGATGGTAAGCGGCTTCGCGTTCAGCTCCTCGATCGCAAGCCGGGCGCCGTTTTCGTTGTCCTTGCCGGAAAACGCCTGCGCGCCGGACAGCGGGCCGCTGTGGCCGATGCGGACCACCGTATCCTGTACTTGTGCTTGTACCTGCGGCTGCGGCTGCGCCTGCGCGGCGGCGCCGACGGTGGTCGCCGCCAGCGCGAGCGCGCCGGCCAGTTGTCTGCTCTTCATTGTGTCTCCCGTCGTTATAGTCGAGTTGCGTGGATTATCCACGTTCTCGCGACGGGAGCAAGCGTCAATATGATTGCCCCGCCATTACACCGGCGGCACGTTGCCGATGCGGGTAACGGGGCGCACCGCCGGGTTGATCTCGTTGCGCGGCGGCGGCGCCGCACCCGTGCCGCCGCCGCCACCGGCGATGCCGCCGGCCAGGTGCTGCGCGGCGATCGCGGCCGCCGTGGACGGGTCGGCAGCATTCGGCGCCCGCGCGGCATTGTTCGCGGCGGCGCCGGCAGCGGTACCTGCTGCATCTGCCGCGGTGCCCGGCGCCCCTGGTGCCGTGCCGGCAGGCGCGCCGGTCGCACTCGGCGTGCCGCCGGCAGTGGTGCCGGTGGCCGGATTGGCCGGTGTGCCGA
>DASVVD010000364.1:0-34104 GCA_036386715.1 Pseudoduganella sp. | reverse complement strand
ATCAACGGCAGCGTGCGCTATGTCGGCGAGATCATCGGCATGGCCAGCCATGCCGGCACTACCCCGATGGACCGGCGCCGCGACGCCGCCACCGGCGCTTCTGAGCTGGCCCTGTACGTTGAAAAGCGCGGCGGTGCCGTGGCCGACCTGGTCGCCACTGTCGGCATGCTGGAAGTGCCGAACGGCTCGATCAACGTGGTGCCCGGCCGCTGCCGCTTCAGCCTCGACGTGCGTGCCACCACCAATGAGGTGCGCGACGCCGCCGCGGAAGACATCCGCAACGAACTGAAAGCGATCTGCGAGCGCCGCGGCCTGGCGTTCACGCTGGAAGAAACCATGCAGGCCGATGCCGCGCCGTGCGCGCCGGAATGGCGCCTGCGCTGGGAAAGCGCGGTCGAGGCGCTAGGCCTGCCGGTGTTCCGGCTGCCGAGCGGCGCCGGCCACGACGCGATGATGCTGCACCGCGTGATGCCGCAGGCCATGCTGTTCCTGCGCGGCCTGAACGCCGGCATCAGCCACAACCCGCTGGAATCGATCACCAACGACGATACGGAACTGTGCGTGCGCGCATTCCAGAACCTTCTCAACCAACTTGCCACGGACCTGACCTGACATGACCACTTCTGCCCCTTACGCTTCCCTCGACGCCTGGATCGACGCGCATTTCGACGAGGAAGTGCGCTTCCTGCAGGAACTGGTGCGCGTGCCGACCGACACGCCGCCGGGCAACAACGCGCCGCACGCCGAGCGCACCGCCGAACTGCTGAAGGAATTCGGCTTCGAGGCCGAGCAGCACGCCGTGCCGGCCGAGCGCACCCGCGCGGCCGGCCTGGAGACGATCACCAACCTGGTGGTGCGCCGCAAATATGGCGAAGGCCGCACCGTGGGCCTGAACGCCCACGGCGACGTGGTGCCGCCGGGCGAAGGCTGGACCCAGGCACCGTATGGCGGCAACGTGGTCGACGGCAAGCTGTATGGCCGCGCCGCCGCCGTGTCGAAGTGCGACTTCGCCACCTTCACGTTCGCCACTCGCGCGCTGGAAGCACTGGGCGTGCCGTTGAAAGGCGGCGTGGAACTGTACTTCACGTACGACGAGGAATTCGGCGGCGAACTGGGCCCGGGCTTCCTGCTGGAGAACAAGCTGGTGAAACCGGACCTGCTGATCGCCGCCGGCTTCAGCTACCAGGTCGTGACCGCGCACAACGGCTGCCTGCAGATGGAAGTCACGGTGCACGGCAAGTCGGGCCACGCGGCCGTGCCGGAAACCGGCGTCGACGCGCTGCAGGCCGCCACGAAGATCCTGACCGCGCTGTACGACCAGAACCGCCAGTACAAGGAAGTGCGCAGCCAGGTGCCGGGCATCAACCACCCGTACGTGAACATCGGGCTGATCGAAGGCGGCACCAACACCAACGTGGTGCCGGGCAAGGTCGTCATGAAGGTCGACCGCCGCATGATCCCGGAAGAGAACCCGGCCGAAGTGGAAGCCAAGCTGCACCGCGTGATCAAGGATGCCGTGGCCGACCTGCAGGGCGTGACCGTCGAGATCCGCCAGATGCTGCTGTCCAAGGCGCTGCAGCCGCTGCCGGGCAATGTGCCGCTGGTCGACGCACTGTCGCGCCACGCCACCGCCGTGTTCGACGAGCCGATCGGCGCCGCCGGCACCCCGCTGTACACCGATGCGCGCCTGTTCGGCGAAGCCGGCATCCCGGCCGTGCTGTACGGCACCGGCCCGCGCACGGTTTCGGAAAGCAACGCCAAGCGCGGCGACGAGCACATCTCGCTGGAAGACCTGCGGCGCGCGACCAAGGTCGTGGCGCGCACGCTGTTCGATTTGCTGGACTGATTCAGCCGCGTTTTCGCTGCGTGAAGCCTGCCCTCTCGCGAGGGCGGGCTTTTTTTTATGGCGCAGGCATCGCCACTGCGGCCGGCGCTGCGAGCCGCGGTATTGCGGATGCCGGATACTCGATCAGCCTTTTTTCGCTTTACGGCGCGCCATGTAGCCGACCAGACTCAGCCCACCCAGCAGCATGCCGTAGGTACTTGGCTCCGGTACGGCCGCGACAGACAGGTGCAGGTCGTTCACGGTGGCCCATACGCCCGGTTGATCGCCTGTCGCCATCGTCAGCGAGACCAGATTGTCGGTTGAAACGAAACCGACGAACGAATCGAAGCCTGGTGCATCCAGCGTGTACGTTACCGTCGCGCCGGTGCTGTCGGTTGCGGTCAGGGTGACGAATTCCGCCTGTGTGGAGGAACCAAAGAGGTCGGAGCCGAAAAAGTAGCCGCCAGCACCGGCGATCGGGGTCGATGCGGCGAACGACACAACGTCCAGACGATTGTCGCCGGTCAGCCACATGTCCGAGAGGTCATCGCTAGCGCCCCAGACTGTCGTTGCTTCGGGGCCGGCGGAAACGGTATAGCCATAGTCCCCCGCGAAGCGATCCAGTGGCCCCTGATACGAGCGCACTTCCAGGTCGTCGAATGTATCGACACCGGTATTGCCGACGGCGGCCAGGTAGGCACTCTGGCTGGTGTAAGTGGTGATTCCTGCTTGCGCGGCACCAGCGGCGCACAACAGCATTGCGGAAAGGATTGCGGTCGAGACAGAACTTGGAATACGCACAGTCAACTCCCTGGTAGATGTTGGAAAGGTGATTTCATTTTCAGCAAGTGCAGCTCTACTGTAACCAGACGCTTTCCTAAAGCAACCAGAATTTAAGAATTTCTTAACATTGTTTACCGGCTTTCCGATCGAATGCCTTCGTTGCACTATTTGGTATCAACAGATAACGAACTGGCGCGGGTCGCAAGCTCAGCAGTACTTTCTGCACGCCGAATTGCGGCGTTGTCGAAACGATACGTGGCAAGGACGCCGATCCGGAATCTGTGAACTTCCTTCTTTGGCATGTCAAGCGGCCAGGCAAAGTCGGGCACTGGCAAATCGGGCAAAGCCCTATGCCGTTCCCTGCCCCGCATCAAGGCGGATGACCGGCATCGACGTTCATGAATCGGCCCAGCACACGGCGCAGCGTTCGCACGGCGTCTTGCAATTCCCTGGCGGTAAAGCCGCCGAAGCCCAGCATCAGGGCGGCGTACCGCAGGTTGCTGGAGCACATGGGCGACAGTGCCCGCAAGGCGACACCTGCCTCGCAGGCCGCCGACGCGATCGCGACATCGTCCAGGCCCTCGGGAAGCCAGGCAACGATGTGCATGCCCTGGTCGGCGGGTTCGATGCGCAACCGGGGCAGCTCGGCCCACAGCGCATCCATCAGCACCTCGCGCCGTTCGGCATAGATGCCGCGAATCCGCCGGATATGCGTTTCGAAATATCCCTCGCGCATGTAGGCCGCGATGACATGCTGCTCCATGGATGGCGAACCTCGCCCCATCAGGCTGCGCGCACCGGCAAAGGCCTGGACCAGGCAATCGGGTGCCACGATGTAGCCGAGCCGCAGCGAAGGCGCCAGCACCTTGCTGAACGAGCCCAGGTAGACCACCCTGCCGCTGTCCAGCCCCTGCATCGCCGGGAACGGCTGGCCGGCATAGCGCAATTCGCTGTCGTAGTCGTCTTCCACGATCCAGCCGCCATGCCGCCGGGCCCACTCGACGAGTGCCAGGCGCCTGGGCATGCTCAGTGGCATGCCCATCGGGTACTGGTGCGACGGTGTCACGAAGGCCACCCTGGCGTCGGGGCAGGCCGCCATGCCGGCCGCAACGTCCAGTCCCTGCCTGTCCACGGGGATCCGGTGCACCCGCACGCCCCGGTCTTCCAGCACCGAAGTCAGTCCCGGATAGGCGGGGTCTTCGGCCCATGCGGCATCGCCGGCGGCCAGCAGCACCTTGGCGGCCAGGTACAGGCCCTGCTGGGTTCCTTCGGTGATGACGATGTTCGCGGCACCGGTTCTCACGGCGCGTGCCCGCCGCAGGTAGTCCGCGATGGCTTCCCGCAAGGCTGGCAGGCCCTGCGGGTCCGGATAGCCGGACGGCATGGCAGCCTGCGAGGCGCGAACGCGATTGCCGAGCCGGCGCCAGTGATCGTCCATCGCCACGTCGCCATCCGGCACGGCCACCGAAAAAGGCACCTGCGACAAGGGCGTAAGCCCGGCCGCCATGGCGGCGTACCGCGCGGCCGGCACAGGAAGCAACGGGTCCTGCCCCGGGGACTCGTCCGGCATGGGTTGCGTGGCGAATGCCGCTTCGCCCAGGCCGGGCGCGACGCGCGTGCCGGAACCTGCCCGGGCATCCAGGAATCCCTCGGCGACCAGCTGGTCGTACGCTTCGCTCACCGTCCCGCGGGACAGGTTCAGGGATTCGGCCAGGGCCCTGCTGGACGGCAGCCGCTCGCCGGCCCGCAGCTGTCCGTTGCCGATGGCGCCACGAAGCACATCCGCCAATTGTCGCCCGACACTGCCGCGGGTGCGATCGACTGCCCCGAGTGCCGGAATTTCCACTACTAGCCGGCGTCTCGCCATGGCCTCCCTTTCCTGTACGACAAAACTGGCCCAGTCATTTTCTTCTTATCCGGCACTGAATAATAGTCCAGTTCTGCGCAAGAATACATGTCTCAACTGATAAACCGAAAGGACTCGCGATGCATTGCCCACAACCGTTCAGGGAAGACCGGCTCGACGTTCTCCATGGCCTGATGCGCGCCCATCCGCTGGCGACCCTGGTGACCTTCGGCAGTGGCGAACTGGAAGCGAACCTCGTTCCGTTCTCGCTGCACGAAGGCGGCGACCATGGGATCCTGCGCGCCCACCTGGGACGGAACAACAGGCAGCTCGATGCGCTGCGCGAAGGGGCCGAGGCGCTGGTGGTGTTCCAGGGGCCGGACAGTTATGTGTCGCCCTCGTGGTATGCGTCGAAAGCCGAACATGGAAAGGTGGTGCCCACCTGGAATTATGCGATGGTGCAGGCACGCGGCGCACCACGCGTCATCGACGATGCGGCCTGGATTCTGGCGCAACTCCAGCAACTGACAAGCGACCATGAGGATGGCCGCGAGCACCCGTGGCGGATCGCGGATGCGCCGGATGACTTTATCGCGGCACTGACCAAAGGGCTGGCCGGCATCGAGATCCCCGTGCGCGCCATCGACGGGAAGTGGAAGGCCAGCCAGAACCGGGCGCCCGCCGACCGGCAAGGCGTCATTGCGGGGCTTCGGGCGGAAGGCGCCTGCCCGGCGATGGCCGGCTTGATGGAGGCGCTCGAGCACGGCGCGTAGAACCCGGCACGGGCATCCCGACGGCGCGCGATCCTGGGCGCATATTTCCTGGAAGACCCGTGCGCCCTTCGCAGCGCGCCCGCTGCTAAGCTTCAGTTCCCGCCGGCGCCGGCCCGGCAACCATATGGTCGCGCCGATGAAGCAACGTGCACATTCCGCCATTCCCAGCCAGGCCTGGTCCCGTTTGCTGGACCTGACCCGGCAGAGTTATCCGCACTTCGCGCCGCCGGCGCCGAGGTCGGCATTTGCCGGCGCCCAGCCGGGCGAGCTGGCCGGCCTGGCACGGCTGGCCGGCAACGCGCACCCCAAGCTGGCGGATGGCGCCGTCGAGGGCCATGAACTGGCGCTGGCACGCCGCAATCACGGCCTGCCGCTGGAGGGCCTGCGTTACCCGGTCACGCCGGCCGGCATGCACTACGTGCTGCACCACTTCGACATTCCGCCACTCGATGCCGCGCGCTTCGTCTTGCATATCGGCGGGGCCGTGCGCCAGCCGCTCGAACTGACCCTCGCCGACCTGCGCGCCCGGCCACGCGTCACCGCGCCCGTGGTGCTGGAGTGTTCGGGCACGGGCCGGGCCAAGCTGCACCCCCGCCCGGCACTGTGGCCGTGGCAGGACGAGGCGATGGGCTGCGCCGAATGGACCGGCACGCCGCTGCGCCCGATCCTCGAGCAGGCCGGCCTGGCCGGCGATGTCGTCGAGATCGTTTTCAGCGGCCATGACCATGGCTATGCGGAAGGCATCGAGCATCCTTTCGAACGCAGCCTGCCGCTGGCGGAAGCGCTGCGCGACGACGTGCTGCTGGCCTACGAGATGAACGGGCAGCCGCTGCCCCCGCAGCACGGCTATCCGCTGCGGCTGATCGTGCCGGGCTGGTACGGGGTGGCCTCGGTCAAGTGGCTGGGCACGATCACGGCGTCGACCCGGCCGTTCCGCGGCGTGCAGCAGGCGGTGCTGTATCGCTACAAGCAGGATCCCGACGATCCCGGCCTGCCGGTCACGCGCCAGAATCCCCATGCCGTGATGATCCCACCCGGCGTGCCGGACGCCACCGACCGCCAGCGTTTCCTGCAACCAGGCAAGATCGTCGTGCAGGGGCGCGCGTGGTCGGGTTGGGCACCGGTGACTCGGGTGGAGTTCTCGGCCGACGGCGGACACACATGGCGCGTGGCGCGCCTGCAACCGCCGCCCGCCCGGTTTGCCTGGGCCGGCTGGTCCTGCGAGTGGGATGCCGTGCCTGGCCACCATGCGCTGTGGTGCCGCGCCACCGATGCGCTCGGCAATGTACAGCCGGACAGCGACGCGGCGATGTGGAACCTGGAAGGCTATGGCGTGAACACCGTACAGAAGGTGCAGGTGCTGGTGGCCGCGGCGGATAGCTTGACGGCCACCGATGCCCTGCCCGCAGCCGGCCATGCCGGCCGGCCGATGCCGCGCGACGGCCGGCTGGACGCCACGCTGGCGCTGAAGCTGGATCCGTACGGCTACCTGCGCAAGCAGTGCGAACGGCTCGGCAGCGATGTGTTCGAAACCCGGCTGCTGCTGCGCAAAACGATCTGCATGACCGGGCCGGCGGCCGCGGAACTGTTCTACGACCACACCCGCTTCATCCGCAAGGGCGCGGCCCCGTTGCGGGTGCAGGCCACGCTGTTCGGCCGCGGCGGCGTGCAGACGCTGGACGATGCTGCGCACGGCAACCGCAAGAGCCTGTTCATGAAGCTGATGTCGCCGGCCCGCATCCGCGACCTGGGCGACCTGTTCGACGCATGGTGGCAGGTGTCGACGCGCAAATGGGCAACCGCGCCGAAGGTGCAGCTGTACCGCGAGGTGCGCGAGGTGCTCACGCGTGCCGTGTGCGAATGGGCCGGCGTGCCGCTGCCGGAACAGGACGTACATCGCCGCACCGCGCAGCTTTCCGCCCTGTTCGACCTGGCCGGCGCGGCCGGGCCATGGCACTGGGCCAGCCGCCTGTCGCGCCTGAAGGCGCAGCGCTGGTGCGGCGATGTCATCGAGCGTATACGCGCGGGGCAACTGAACGTGCCGGTCGATACCGCCGCGTACGCGGTGGCCCACCATACCGACTTCGACGGCCGCCCGCTGGACCGGCGCACCGCCGCCGTGGAGCTGCTGAACGTGCTGCGGCCCACGGTGGCCGTCGCCGTGTACATCGTCCACGAGGCGCTGGCGCTGCACGAGTTCCCCGAGTGCCGCGCGCCATTGCGCAACGATGAAGACGGCAGCTATGCCGACTGGTTCGCCCAGGAAGTGCGGCGCTACTATCCGTTCTTCCCGGCCGCCGTGGCAAGGGTGCGCCACGACTTCGAATGGCAGGGTTACCGCTTTACGGCGGGGCGCCGGGTGATGCTCGACCTGCACGGCATCAACCATGATCCGCGAGGCTGGCAGTCGCCGGCGCGCTTCCAGCCGGAGCGCTTCGCCACCTGGCAGGAGAATCCCTACACCTTCGTGCCGCAAGGTGGCGGCAACGCGGTGACGGGCCACCGCTGCCCGGGCGAATGGATCACGGTCGAGCTGATGAAGCGCGCCGCGCGCTGGCTGGCCGGCGGCATGGCCTACAGCGTGCCGCCGCAAGACCTGGCCCTCGACCTGACCCGCTTGCCGGCGGTGCCGAAAAGCGGTTTCCTGATGACGGTCGAGGGCAAATAGCCGCACCGTGTCCTGCCCGGCATCTGCCCTCCGGAGGGCGGCACATGCCGGGCAAAGTCCTCTTTACGAGAACTTACCTCCCTTGACGGCATCTGGCACCTCCCGGCGGCAGAATCGATGCTTCATACAGGAGCAACGATGATGAAGCGCTGGATATTGGGTGTCATGATGGGAGTTTGCGCGGCGAGCCTGCCGTGCCATGCGGAAGAACCGCTGACCTTGCCGAAGGAAGAGTTCGAGCAGATGCTCGACAGCTACCAGCTCGTGCTGAAGGATTACGTCGGCACGGCCGACAGCAGGAACCTGTTCAAGGAAGCGATCCGCGGCATGCTGTCGTCGCTGGACCCGCACTCGCGCTACCTGGACAAGAGCGACCTGGAAGACCTGGAGCGCATCCATTCGGGCGAATACGTGGGCATCGGCGTCGAAGTGGACATGCAGAACGGCCAGATCCTGATCCGCGACGTGGTGGAAAACGGGCCGGCGGACAAGGCGGGCATCCGTGCCGGCGATTCCATCGTCGCCATCGAGGGCGCGCCGCTGTTCGGGCTGCGCGACAACCAGATCGCCAGCCGCATGCACGGCGAACCGGGATCGACGGTCGAGCTGACGCTGGCCAAACATGGCAGCACGCCGCTGCGCACCATCAGCGTTGTCCGCGCCGCCCTGCAGGAACACACCGTCAGCGTGCAGCGCCTGGCCGGCAATATCGCCCGCATCCGCATCTCGGAATTCGGCGGCGCCACCGCGGCCGAGCTGATCGCGGCACTACGGCAATTGGACGGCCCCCGCCGTGTCGACGGCATCGTGCTGGACCTGCGCAACAACCCGGGCGGCCTGCTGCCGGCGGCGGTGGCGGTCGCCGGCGCCTTCCTGCCGCAAGGCGCGGTGGTCTTCTCGTCGGCCGGCAAGATGCCGGAAATTAACAGCAAAGTCGCCGTGTCGGCCAATTACTTCGGCAAGCCGGGTGCCGCGGACGCCTACGACCAGTTGCCGGCATTCGCGCAGACCATCCCGCTGGCGGTGCTCGTGAACGGCTCGTCGGCATCGGCGGCGGAACTGGTGGCCGGCGCCCTCCAGGACCATGGGCGCGGCAAGATCGTCGGCGCGCGCACCTATGGCAAGGGCTCGATCCAGACCGTGTTTCCGCTGTCGGACGAGTCGGCCATCAAGCTGACCATCGCGCGCTACTACACGCCCAACGGCCGCGAGGTGCAGGCGCAGGGCATCGAGCCGGACGTGCCGGTGGCGCCGCCGGTCGCGAAAGGCGGCGACGATACCCCGCTGTACCGCGAAGCCGACATGGCAAACCACCTGCCCGCCAGCACCGTAGAAGTCAGGCAGGATACTGCGCTGCGGCCCGTCGCCGAAGACAGCAAGGCCTTCGGCTCGGCCGGCGATCGCGCGCTGCAGGCGGCGCTGGCCCAATTGCACCCCGCCCTGCCGCCGGGCCAGGCCGTGGGGGCAGTCTGGCGTGGCATTTCCGCCATGTTGAAACTGCCGAACAGCTAGGCAGGATCGAGCGGCCGCACCATGTAGATGGCGCCGTCGCCATAACTCGCCAGGCGGGCGCGTTCCTGCGCGTCGTCCAGAAGTTGCGGGAGATAGCCATGGCGCGACCAGTAACCCTGCGAATCCTGCACCGAAACCAGGGCGGTGCGCAGCACTCCCGCCGCCCTGCCTCGTGCCCAAAGTGCTTCGAGCAGCGCCCGCGCCATGCCCTGGCCCGCATGCACCGGCGATACGGCCATGTCATGCAGGTACAGCGTGTCGGGCGGTCCCTGCGGGTTCTCGAAATCGCCGTGCAGCGGGGTGACTTTTCCCTGCGCGGATTGGTAGGCCGCCAGGTAGCCGCACACGCGGCCATCGCGCTCGGCCACGAGCGAGCAATTCGCGGCGCTGGCCAGGCGGCGTGCATACACCGCCTCGTGTTCGATGAAATCCGGTCCGTAGCAGGCCAGCTGTATTTCCAGCAGCGCCGGCAGGTCGTTCGCCTGCAGCGGGCGTAGTTTCAGGGGGACGGTAGCGGAAGGAGGATTTTTCGACATGGAGTCACTGGCTGGAAGCGCCCTGCATTATAGGGCGGCAGCCGGGCGAACAAACCGGATGATGATGGCGGCAGCCGGCGATATGGTGGTAATGTTGCTGCTTTCATCACAAGGAGACAGCCATGTTCAAGAAATTCGCCGCGGAAGCAATGGGCATCAGCGATATCGGCATCATTGTCGGGCCTTCGGAATATGGCAAGGTCGATGCCGACGATTACCTGTTCAACGAAGACGGCGAACAGATTTTCTTCCTCATCAAGAGCAAGAAGGACGAATACTGCTTCACCAACCTGGCGCTGATCCATGTGGATGGTGACTCGGCCATGTCGTCCAAGCGCGCCATCAAGCGCTACGATTACTCATCCCACCGCATCTCCGCCGTCAGCATCGAGACCGCCGGCACGCTGGACATGGACATCGAACTCAAGTTCAACCTGGACGACACGCGCTTCTCGATCGACGTGAAGAAGACGTTCATCGAACAGCTCAAGGATATCTATAAAGCCCTGATCACCATCGGCAGGCAGCAGCACCGCGACGCGGTATGCCGCGACAATGCGCTGCGCGCGCTCGATGCCACGGCCTCGGTGCACAAACTGAATATCGCCCCGGGTGCCGGAAGCCTGACCAGCCAGTATGGCGAACTGCTGGCGGCCTTGAATACGGCCATGCTCGATACGCATACCAGGCGCGATTTCAGCGATGTGTTTGCGAAGTATATCCACAACTGACCGAATCACGTCTACCCGGGCTTTCCGTATTTCAGACAAGTTCCAGCACGACCTGGCAGGAGCAAACGCATGGAAGCAACGCAACGTGAACTTCTCGTCTCTCTCCTTGAAAAACGATTCAGCCAAAACTTGCACAGGCACCCGGGGGTTGACTGGGCCGACGTGCACGAGCGATTGCAGGGCGATCCGGACCGGCTGAAATCGCTCGATGCCATGGAAAAGACCGGCGGCGAACCCGATGTCATCGGCAGTGTGGATGAACACGGCGCCTTCCTGTTCTGCGATTGCGCCGCTGAAAGTCCGCAGGGGCGCAGGAGCCTGTGCTACGACGCCGAAGCGCTGGAATCCCGCAAAGCGAACAAGCCGCAGGGCAGCGCCACCGACATGGCTGCGGCGATGGGCATCGCGCTCCTGACCGAAACCCGGTACCGCGAGCTCCAGCAGTTCGGCGAGTTCGACCTGAAGACATCGAGCTGGGTGCCGACGCCGGCCGGCATCAGGGAACAGGGCGGCGCGCTGTTCTGCGACAGGCGCTATGGCCAGGTATTCGTGTACCACAACGGCGCCGAGTCGTACTATGCCGTGCGGGGATTCCGGGGGTCGGTCAGCATGTGACGGGAGGTGGCAGCCTGCCCCATTACAGATCGTTACTCGATCGGCTGGCACTTCGATCCTTGTGGCGAAGCTGGCAGGTGCGACCTGCAACACCGTGCCAACGCAGCATGCACAAAAAAAATGGACAGGCCCCACGCCTGTCCATTTCCCCATTTACAGCAACATCAAAAAGCGCCCTACTCCACCCGCACCACGTGCAGCAGGTTGGTCTTGCCGGCCGAACCGGACGGGTAGCCCGCGATGACCACCACGTCGTCGCCCAGCGCAGCCAGCCCGCTCTGCAAGGCAGCGGCGGAGGCGTCGGCGATCATGCCGTTCAGCGTGGTTGCCTCGTCGAACGGCATCGGGTGCACGCCCCATGCCAGCGCCAGCCGGCGCGCGATGGCCGGTTGCGGCGTCAGCGCCAGGATCGGCGAGCTTGGCCGTTCGCGGCTCGCGCGCAGGCAGCTCGCGCCGGAGAGCGTGTAGGTCACCGTGGCGGCGGGCTTGAGCAGCCGGTCGACGCGGCGCAGCGCGCAGCAGATCGCATCGGCTGTCGTCGCGGTGGCTGGCGAGTGGCTGGCATCGAGGCCGTCGCGCCACAGCGGGTCCTGCTCGACTTCAGTGATCACGTTGGCCATCACGGTCACCGATTCGACCGGGAACTGGCCGGAGGCCGATTCGGCCGACAGCATCACCGCGTCGGCGCCCTGGTAGATCGCGGTTGCCACGTCGGATACCTCGGCGCGCGTCGGCACCGGTGAAGCGATCATCGATTCCAGCATCTGCGTGGCGACGACGACCGGCTTGCCGGCGGCGCGCGAGGCATGCACGATGCGCCGTTGCAGCACCGGCACCTGGTGCGCCGGCAGTTCCACGCCGAGGTCGCCCCGCGCCACCATGATGCCGTCGGCCAGCGCGACGATGCCTTCCAGCGCATCGATCGCAGCCGGTTTCTCCAGCTTGGCCATGATCCATGCCTTGTCGCCGATCAGGGCGCGCGCCTCGGTGATGTCTTCCGGGCGCTGCACGAACGACAGCGCGACCCAGTCGACACCGAGCTCCAGCCCGAAGGCCAGGTCGGCGCGGTCCTTTTCGGTCAGCGGCGAGATCGGCAGCACCACGCCGGGCACGTTGACGCCCTTGCGGTCCGACAGCACGCCGCCGGTCAGCACGGTGGTCTCGGCGTGCTGCAGGCTGCACGCATCCACGCGCAGGCGCAGCTTGCCGTCGTCGAGTAGCAGGTCGGTGCCCGGCTCCAGCGCGGCGAAGATTTCCGGGTGCGGCAGGCAGGCGCGCACTGCGTCGCCCTCCGCCGGGTCCAGGTCGAGGCGGAATTTCCTGCCTTCCACCAGCTGCACCTTGCCGCCGGCAAGCCGGCCGATGCGCAGCTTGGGGCCCTGCAGGTCCATCAGGATGCCGATCGGGCGGCGGATTTCCTTTTCCACTTCGCGGATCGTGCGATAGCGCTCCGCGTGGTCGGCATGGCTGCCGTGGCTGAAGTTGAGACGGAAGACATCGGCGCCGGCTTTCACCAGGGCGTGGATCGATTGGTACGTGGAACTGGATGGGCCAAGGGTGGCCAGTATCCGTGAGCGGCGCTTGCGCAGCATGCGTTCTCCAAAGGTGCAGGTGGTCAAGGGTTCGGGGCGGCAGAGATCAAGCAGCAGAGATCAAAGCAACAAAATCGCCCGGAAGTCGTTGACGTTCGTAAGTGTGGGGCCGGTGATCAGCGCGTCGCCAAGCGCGCCGAAGAAACCATGCCCGTCATTGTTGTCCAGGCTGTCGCGCGGGCGGATGCCGTTGGCCCAGGCGCGGGCCAATGTGTCCGGGCCGATGAAGGCGCCGGCCACTTCCTCGGCGCCGTCGACACCGTCGGTATCGGCCGCCACGGCGTGCAGGTTCGGCGCGCCGTCGAGGGCCACCGCCAACGCCAGCAGGAATTCCACGTTGCGCCCGCCGCGGCCATTGCCGCGCACGGTCACCGTGGTTTCACCGCCGGACAGCAGCACGCAGGGCGGTGCCACCGGCTGGCTGTGCCGCTGCACCTGCAGCGAGATGCCGGCCATCACGCGGGCCACTTCGCGGGCTTCGCCCTCGATGCTGTCGCCCAGGATGAACGGCGTGACGCCGGCGTCGAGCGCCACGGCGGCCGCCGCTTCCAGCGCCATCTGCGGCGAGGCGATGATGTGGGTGCTGACGTTTTCCAGGCGCCGGTCGCCCGGCTTGAGTGTTTCGCCCTCACCGCTTTCGAGCAGGCGGCGTGCACCGGCCGGCAGTTCGATGCCGTAGCGCTTCACGATGGCCAGCGCATCGGCGCAGGTGGTGGCATCGCCCACGGTCGGGCCGGAGGCGATATCGGCCGGGTGGTCGCCCGGCACGTCGGAAATCAGGAGGTTGACCACGCGCGCCGGGTAGCACGCCGCGGCCAGCCGCCCGCCCTTGATGGCGGACAGGTGGCGGCGCACGCAGTTCATCTCGGTGATCGTGGCGCCGCAAGACAGCAGCGCGCGGTTGATCGCCTGCTTGTCCTCCAGTGTCACGCCGACGCCCGGCAGCGGCAGCAGCGACGAGCCGCCGCCGGAAATCAGGCAGATGACCAGGTCGTCGCTGGTCAGTCCCTGCACCGCGGCCAGGATACGCTCGGCCGCCACGCGGCCGGCCGCATCCGGCACCGGGTGGGCCGCCTCGAGGATCTCGATGCGCTCGCACGGCACGGCATAGCCGTAGCGCGTGACCACCACGCCTTCGAGCTTGCCCGGCCAGTGCTCTTCGAGCGCCCGGGCCATCGCCGCCGACGCCTTGCCGGCGCCGATGACGATGGTGCGGCCCTTGGGCGCCGGCGGCAGGTGGCGGCCGATGGTCAGCGATGGCTGCGCCGCGTTCACGGCGGCAGTAAACATTGCCCCTAACAGTTCACGCGGCGCGGCGATCATTTCGAGTTCCCTGCCTGCTGGCCGATCTCGAAATTGGCCATCACTTCGAGTGCGCGCACCATGGCCGAGTGGTCCCAGCCGCCGCCGTCGCGCGCGGCGCAGGCGTTGAACAGTTCCTGCGCGGTCGCGGTGTTCGGCAGCGACATGTTCAGCTGGCGCGCGGTCGTCAGGGCCAGGTTCAGGTCCTTGCGGTGCAGGTCGATGCGGAAGCCCGGGTCGAAGGTGCGCTTGATCATGCGCTCGCCGTGCACTTCCAGGATGCGCGACGCGGCAAAGCCGCCCATCAGCGCTTCACGCACGCGGGCCGGATCGGCGCCGGCCTTCGATGCCAGCAGCAGCGCTTCGCCGACCGCTTCGATCGTCAGCGCCACGATGATCTGGTTGGCCACCTTGGTGATCTGGCCGTCGCCGTTGCCGCCCACCAGCGTGATGTTCTTGCCCATCAGCTGGAACAGCGGTTTCACGGTCTCGAATGCCTTCTCGCTGCCGCCGACCATGATGGTCAGCGATGCGGCCTTGGCGCCCACTTCGCCGCCGGAGACCGGCGCATCGAGGTATTCGCAGCCCAGCGCGTTGATGCGCTTGGCGAATTCCTTGGTGGCGACCGGCGAGATCGAGCTCATGTCGACCACGATCTTGCCGGCGGTGAGGCCTTTCGACAGGCCGTGCTCGCCGAACAGCACGTCTTCCACGTGCGGCGTGTCCGGCACCATCACGATGATGATGTCGGCGGCTTTCGCCACGTCGGTACCGCAGGCGCACACGCTGGCGCCGGCTTCGATCAGGTTCGAAGGCGTCGGCGTCTGCGAATAGGTGAACAGCTTGTGGCCGTTGTCCGCCAGGTGTTTTGCCATTGGGGCGCCCATGATGCCCAGGCCGATGAATCCGATATTTGCCATGATGTTCTCCTCTGTGTTCTCGTCAGTTATGCGTTCGTGCTGCGGTTCGTCGCGCAGCACCTGATGTCGTTACTTCACTGCTTCCAGCCAGCGCAGGCCGTCGCGCGTGTCGCCGGCGGGCTTGTATTCGCAGCCGATCCAGCCGTCGTAGCCCAGCTTGTCGATGTGGCGGAACAGCCAGGCATAGTTGATCTCGCCGGTGCCCGGTTCGTTGCGCCCCGGGTTGTCGGCCACCTGGATGTGGCCGATGCGGTCGAGATGGCGCGCCAGCGTGGCGCCCAGTTCCCCTTCGGTGCGCTGGGCGTGGTACACGTCGTACTGCACGAACAGGTTGTCGGAGCCCACTTCATCCAGGATGCGCAGCGCCTGTTCCGTGCGGTTCAGGTAGAAGCCCGGAATGTCGTACGTGTTGATCGGCTCGACCAGCAGGCGGATGCCCGCTGCCTTCAGCTTCGCCGCGGCGTAGGCCAGGTTGTCGACCACC
This sequence comes from Pseudoduganella sp., assembly GCA_036386715.1. Taxonomy (GTDB): domain Bacteria; phylum Pseudomonadota; class Gammaproteobacteria; order Burkholderiales; family Burkholderiaceae_D; genus Rugamonas. The sequence goes on along the minus strand of DASVVD010000364.1, from coordinate 18,517 downwards.
GTCTGGCGCAGCACGTCCTCGCTCACGCCGGCCGGCGCAATGCCGACCAGGCAGTTGACGGTGCGGCAGCGCAGCGCGGTGGCGTACTCGATCGCCCGGTCCACGCCTTCGCGGAACTCTTCCACGCGGTCCGGGTGGCAGGCAATGCCCCGCTCGCCCTTTTCCCAGTTCCCGGCCGGCAGGTTGTGCAACACCTGCGTCAGGCCGTGCTGTTCCAGCTGCGCCGCCAGTTCTTCCTTGGCGAACGGGTACGGGAACAGGTACTCGACACCCTTGAAGCCGGCGTCGGCCGCGGCCTTGAAGCGTTCCAGGAACGGCAGCTCGTTGAAGAGCATGGTCAGGTTGGCTGCGAATCTTGGCATGGTGGTTCTCCTTTGTTGCCTGTTACGTGCTTGTTGATTGCTGGTTGCTGGCTACTGGCTACCGATTACTGGCGGCTCAGTGCAACGGCGGTCGGCGCATCGCCTTCTTCCGTGGCCAGGGCCTCGAACTCGTTGATGGCGTTGATCTCGGTGCCCATGGCGATGTTCGTGATGCGCTCCAGCATGATCTCGACCACGACCGGCACGCGGAATTCCTTCATCCAGGCGCGGGCCTTCTCGAAGGCCGGCTGGATGTCGGCGATTTCACGCACGCGGATCGCCTTGCAGCCCAGGCCTTCGACGACGGCCACGTGGTCGACGCCATACACGCCCAGTTCCGGCGCGTTGATGTTCTCGAACGCCAGCTGCACGCAGTAGTCGATGTCGAAGTTGCGCTGCGCCTGGCGGATCAGGCCGAGGTAGGCGTTGTTGACGACAACGTGCAGGTACGGCAGGCCGAACTGCGCGCCCACGGCCAGTTCCTCGATCATGAACTGGAAGTCGTAGTCACCCGAGATGGCGACGACCTGGCGTTCCGGATCCGCGGCGCACACGCCGAGGGCTGCCGAAATGGTCCAGCCCAGCGGGCCGGCCTGGCCGCAGTTGATCCAGTTGCGCGGCTTGTACACGTGCAGGAACTGCGCGGCGGCGATCTGCGACAGGCCGATCGTGCTGACGTAGCAGGTTTCCTTGCCGAACGCCCGGTTCATCTCTTCGTACACGCGCTGCGGCTTGATCGGCTCGTTGTCGAAGTGCGTCTTGCGCAGCATGGTGCGCTTGCGCTCCTGGCATGCGGCCACCCATGCCGAGCGGTCCTTCAGGGCGCCCAGGGCGTCCAGGCCGCAGGCCACGTTGATCAGCTGGTCCAGCGCGGCGCCGGCATCGGAGACGATGCCGAAGTCCGGGCCGAACACGCGGCCGATCTGCGTCGGTTCGATGTCGATGTGCACGAACTTGCGGCCTTCGGTGTAGACCTCGACCGAGCCGGTGTGGCGGTTGGCCCAGCGGTTGCCGATGCCGATCACGAAGTCCGATTCCAGGATCGTGGCATTGCCGTAGCGGTGCGACGTCTGCAGGCCGGCCATGCCCGCCATCAGCGGGTGGTCGTCCGGCACCACGCCCCAGCCCATCAGCGTCGGAATCACCGGCACGTTCAGAATCTCGGCGAATTCAAGCAGCTTGGCCGCGGCATCGGCGTTGATCACGCCACCGCCGCAGACGATCACCGGGCGCTCGGCCGCGTTGAGCATCTCCAGCGCTTTCTCGGCCTGGGCACGGGTGGCCGACGGCTTGTAGGCCGGCAGGCTTTCGTAGGTCTCCAGGTCGAATTCGATCTCGGCCATCTGCACGTCGAACGGCAGGTCGATCAGCACCGGGCCGGGGCGGCCGGAGCGCATGATGTGGAAGGCCTGCTGGAACACGCGCGGCACCAGGGCCGGTTCGCGCACCGTGACGGCCCACTTGGTGACCGGCTTGGCGATCGATTCGATATCGACCGCCTGGAAGTCTTCCTTGTACAGGCGGGCACGCGGTGCCTGGCCGGTAATGCAGAGGATAGGTATCGAATCGGCCGATGCCGAGTACAGGCCCGTGATCATGTCGGTGCCGGCCGGACCGGAGGTGCCGATGCACACGCCGATGTTGCCGGCCTTGGCGCGGGTGAAGCCCTCGGCCATGTGCGAGGCGCCTTCGACGTGGCGTGCCAGCACGTGGCGGAAGCCGCCTTCCTTCTTCATCGCCGAATACAGCGGGTTGATCGCGGCACCCGGCACGCCGAATACGGTTGAAACACCTTCCTTGCGCATCACTGCTGCTGCAGCGTCGATTGCTCTCATACGGGCCATGCTCGTCTCCTGGGTTCATGTGAATGGTCCCAGCATACGGAGATGGCGCAGAGTGTTGAATTGCTGCTAGTATTCGATCAGTCGATACTTGGAGTATGGAATTGGACCGTTATACAGAAATTCGCAGTTTTTTACTGGTGACTGAAAAAGGCAGCTTTGCCGCTGCCGCCGTAGCAGAAGGCGTGACCCCCGTCGTCATGGGCCGCCGCCTCGATGCCCTCGAGCGCCGCCTGGGCGTGCGCCTGATGCACCGTTCCACCCGCGGCCTCACGCTGACCGCGCTGGGCGAGCAATTCATCGAACCGTGCCGCCAGCTGTTGCGCGATTTCGACATCGCCGAGAACAGCATCAGCGCCGGGCGCGCCACCGTGCGGGGCCACCTGGTGGTCTCCGCGCCCGCCGCGTTCGGCCGCTCGCACGTGGCGCCGCACGCCCCGGAATTCCGCTCGCATCACCCCGAGCTGAAAATGTCGTTCAACCTGACCGACAGCGTGGTGGACCTGGTGCGCGAGGGCTACGACATGTCGATCCGCATCGGCGAAGTGACCGATCCGAACTACGTGGCCGTGCCGCTGTTCCCGAACCGCCGCGTGGTGTGCGGCACTCCCGGCTATTTCGAGCGCCACGGCATTCCGCGCACGCCGGACGACCTGGTGCGCCACAACTGCCTGGCCTTCAACCTGCAGGGCGGCCAGCAGCGCGGCTGGACCTTCCAGGCCGATGGCAAGCCGGTCGCCGTGCGCGTCGATGGCGACCTGTCCTGCAACGACGGCGAACTGCTGTTCGACTGGGTCAAGCAGGGACTCGGCATCGGCTGGCGCTCGACCTGGGAAATCCAGGCCGAACTCAAACGCGGCGAACTGGTGACCGTGCTCGACGAATACGCAGTGCCGAGCTACCCGATCCAGGCGGTCTACCCGCAGCAGCGCTACCTGCCGGCAAAGATCCGGCACTTCATCGATCACCTGAAGAAGGTCTACAACGCCAAGGGCTACTGGGAGCGATCGCGGGCGGTATAAACGCCGAAAGACAACAAAAAAACCCGGGACAGTCCCTTGTTTTGAGGAAATTTCCTAGAAACCAGGGACTGTCCCGGGTTTTTGGTTTCAGAACTTCGCCGTCGCTGCCGGGCCGTCCAGCTGCTTCACCTGGATATTCCGGTAGAAAGCCTCGGCCCCTTCCGACTGGATCGAGAATTTGCCGCGTGCCAGCGGCACCATCTTGCCGTCCACCTTCTGCAGGGAATTGGTGACGCGCAGCACTTCGTGCCCGTTGACGATGTGGATCAGTGTCTTGCCGTCGGCGATCACTTCCATCGTGTTCCACTGGCCGGACGGCTTCTCGTAGTTGCCTTTCTTCAGGATGCGCGCCGCCAGGCCGGTGCGCTCCGGCAGCGATGGCTCGTAGCGATAGAATTTCCAGTCGCCCTGGTTGGCATCGCCCACGTGCGCATCCACCGTCACGCCATCGAGGCTGTGGTAGTCGGCGCAGTCGCCTTCCTGCAGCTGGAACTCGTGGCTGCGCATCCAGTGGCCGCTCTGCGCGCCCTCGGGCCCGACCGCGTAGTACAGCACTCCGCTGTCGCGTGGCGCATCGAGCCGCGGGAACCACTTTTTCTCGCCCCACTTGAAGTCGAACTTCAGGTGGAAATTGCCGTATTCGCCCACGGTATTGACGGCGCCCCACTCCTCGCCCGACACGCGCAGCATGCCGTCCACCACGGAAAACACCTTCTTCGGATCGCTGTTCGCGCCGCGGCTCGAGGTCGGCGCCTTCATGTTGTCGGACGTGGGCTGCATGCTGATCCAGGTGGTCCAGCCGGCCAGGTCCTTGCCGTTGAAGAGGGATTGCCACTGCCCGTCGGCGGCAAGCACGGGGCCGGCGAAGGCGATGGCGGCGGTCAGCAGGCCCAGGCGGGCGGTTCGGAGCAGGGAAGGCATGGTTGTCTCGTTATGATGTTGAAATGGTAGCGCAATCTAACACGAGCGCGACCGCGCCGGCTAGCACAGAATCGGCAGTCCGCCCGCCGCCGGGCCGCTGCCGATTTCGTTATAAATTTGTCCGATTTCATGACACTTCCGGAATTACCGGAATGCTACTATTTGAGCATAGCGAAAGCACATAAAAGACGGAGACAGCCACGATGAGCACCATGGTCATTGGCAGGGGAATGATCGTATCCCAGCGGGCAAGGAACGAAACGGACCAGGCCGGCCGCATGGCGCCGTGCGCGGCATCCGATGCAGGCCGTGCCGGCGCCGAAAGCCACGCGGAATGTGCCAATTTTTTCACCCAGCACGGCATCTCCACGCCCAGCGCGCTGTTCGACACGCTGTCCGACATGTATTACTTCGCCAAGAACAGGGCCGGGCAGTTCGTCTGGGGCAACCGGCTGCTGCAGGAGCAGCGCGCGGTGGGGGATGTGAACCGGGCCGACGTGAACGATATCCTCGGCAAGACCGACCATGACTTCTTCCGCCGCGATATCGCCGACCGCATCCGTGCCGACGACCTGTCGGTGATGGAGCGCGGCGTGACCGTCAAGAACAAGCTCGAAGTGCTCGGCGGCGAGAACGGCGCGCTGACCTGGCTATTCACGACCAAGGCGCCGATCCGCAACCGCCACGGCGAGATCGTCGGCATCGAAGGCTTTTCGCGCGATGCGCAGCGCTCGCAGGAAATCATCGCGCCCTTCCACGAATTCCGCGCCTGCATCGAATACGTGCAGGAGCACCTGATGGAACACATCGGCATCGAGCACCTGGCGAAACTGTCGTGCATGTCGCTGTCGACGTTCGAACGCAAGTTCAAGCTGCATTTTTCGCTGACGCCGAAACAGTACATCCTGCACCTGAAGGTGCACGAGGCCTGCCGCCTGCTGCCGCAGGTGAACAATATCGCCCGCGTCGCCGCCGAAACGGGCTTCGGCGGCCAGAGCTATTTCACCAAGCAGTTCCGCGCGGTGGTGGGCATCACGCCCAAGCAGTACCAGCTGTCGCTGGCCGGCCGCGGTTCCGGCATGCGCCGCCCACGCCTGGCCCCGGCCTGAAGCGGCACGCGATCGCTGGCCTTTCGCTGTCAGTTCGTCGTAATTCCTGGAGGAGACATGTTGAATAACACAGTAAACGGGACGAGAGAGGGGCCGCGAGAGCCCGACGGCACGCGCCGCTCCGCCCTGCTGCGCATCGGTGCGCTGTGCGGCCTGGCGCTGAGTGGCGATATCCTGGCGGCGGTCGCCGCCCCCGGCAATGGCGGCGCGCCCGAACTGCTGACGCGCGAGGAACTGGCGCTGACCGGCGTGCTGGCCGAATTGATCCTGCCGCAAACGGACACACCGGGCGCGCTGGCGGTGGGTGCGCACCGCACGGTCGACCACCTGCTGAAGGCCTGCGTGCCGGAAGCCGAACAGGCCGCGTTCCGCGCCGGCCTCGGGCGCATCGAGGTGATAGCGCAATCGCAGGGCGGCAGGCGGTTTGGCGCCCTGCCCCAGGCGCGCCAGGTGGCACTGCTGCATGCCATCGACAACGGCGCCGCGCCCTTTACCGACGAGGACCGGCGCTTCTTCCGCCAGCTGAAGGGCTACGTGGCGTTCGCCTATTACACATCCGAGGCGGGCGCCTCGCGCGAACTGGCCTACCTGCCGATCCCCGGCGGTTTCACGGGCAACCTGAAGCTCACCCGATCCACCCGCACCTGGGCACTCTGAACATGGAACCTGTCTCGTCGTTTTACATCAAGAGCAGCCCGGAACGTTTCGACGCGATCGTCGTCGGTTCCGGCATCACCGGCGGCTGGGCCGCCAAGGAATTCACCGAGCGCGGCCTGTCGACCCTGATGGTCGAGCGCGGCCGGCCGGTCGAACACGGTGTCGACTATATCGGCGAAAACAAGGCGCCGTGGGAAATGCCCAACCGCGGCAAGGTCGATGCGAAAGTGGCCGACGAACAGTTCTTCAACCAGAAGATGTGCTACGCGTTCGACGAACACACGCAGCAGTTCTTCAACAACGACCGCGACATGCCGTACTCCACGCCGGACGGCCGGCCGTTCAGCTGGATCCGCGGCAACCAGCTGGGCGGCAAGTCGCTGATGTGGGCACGCCAGTCGTACCGCTGGAGCGATCTCGATTTCGAGGCGAACCTGAAGGACGGCCACGGCGTGGACTGGCCGATCCGCTATGCCGACCTGGCGCCGTGGTACAGCCACGTGGAGCGCCACGTGGGTATCAGCGGCAGCCGGGAAAACATGGCCGTGCTGCCGGACAGCGAGTTCCTGCCGGCGTTCGACTTCAACACCGTGGAACTGGCGCTGAAGAAGAAGTTCGACGAACGCCATGCGCCGGCGCGCATGATCATGGGCCGCACCGCCAACCTGCGCACGCCCGGCGAAACCCAGCTGGCGCAGGGCCGCGGCCAGTGCCAGGCACGCAGCCAATGCCACCGCGGCTGCTCGTTCGGGGCCTACTTTTCCACGCAAAGTTCGACCCTGCCGCCGGCCATCGCCACCGGCCGGCTGCGCATCGCCACCGACAGCATCGTGCACAGCGTGATATACGATCCGAAGACGAACCGCGCCACCGGGGTGCGCGTGATCGACGCGAACACGCTGGAGATGCGCGAATTCCATGCCAAAGTGGTGGTGCTGTGCGCCTCGACGCTGGCCTCGACGGCGATCCTGCTGAACTCGACCTCCGAGGCCTTCCCCACCGGACTGGCCAATTCGTCCGGCGTGCTGGGCCACTACCTGATGGACCACCTGTTCGGCGCCGGCGCCTATGGCCGCGTGGAAGGTTTCGAGAACGATTACTACCAGGGCCGCCGCCCCACCTCGCCCTACATCCCGCGCTTTCGCAACGTGCTGGAAAAGCACCCGAAATTCCTGCGCGGCTATGCGCTGTCGGGTGGCGCCGGGCGCGATGGCTGGACATCGGCGGCCGGCAAGCCGGGTTTCGGCAAGGATTTCAAGGCAATGATCCGCAAGCCCGGCGACTGGCACTTCGGCCTCGGCGGCCAGGGCGAGATGCTGCCCCGCTACGAAAACATGGTGAGCCTGCACCCGACCAAAAAGGACAAATGGGGCATGCCACAGCTGCATATCGACTGCACCTATTCGGACAACGACCGCAGGATGCTGGAGGATATGGCCGATACGGCCGCCAATATTCTCGAAGACCTGGGCCTGAAGGATATTCGGAAAAGCATGAAATCGCTGGAAGACTGGCCGCCCGGCCTGTCGATCCACGAGATGGGCACCGCGCGCATGGGCCGCGATCCGAAGACCTCGGTGCTGAACGGTTTCAACCAGGCACACGATGTGCCGAACCTGTTCGTGACCGACGGCGCCTCGATGGCATCTTCGGCCTGGCAAAACCCGTCGCTGACGTTCATGGCGCTGACCGCCCGCGCCTGCGCCCATGCGGTGGACGAGCTGAAGGCCGGCCGGATCTGAATTTCTACCACAACGGAGACAACATGAAAATTACAAAAATTGCCGCCCTGCTGGCCTTGGCCGGCAGCGCCACGCTGGCCCAGGCGGCGCAGCCCCGCCTCGGTGTACAGCTGTGGTCCGTCAAGGATGAAATCAAGCAGGATTTCGAGGGCACGCTGTCGAAGATCGGCAAGCTCGGTTTCGACGGCGTGGAATTCGCCGGCGAATTCGGGCCGTACAAGGACAACCCGGCCGGCCTGAAAGCCTTCCTGGAGAAGAACAAGCTGGCCTGCGCCGGCGCGCACATGCACTTCGACGCGCTGGCCGATGCCAAATTCGAGGCCACCACGGCCTTCTACAAGACGCTGGGCTGCTCGAACCTGGTCATCTCGATGGATGCGCGCGGCAAGACCACCGCCGGCAGCGCCGAGATGAGCAAGGAATTGACGGCGCTGTCGGGCCGCCTGGCCGGCAAGGGCATGCGCATCGGCTACCACAACCACTCGGAGGAATTCGCCGGCGCCGTCGGCAGCACGCCGTGGGACGTGATCGCGCAGAACACGCCGAAAGCCTCGATCATGCAGCAGGACGTGGGCTGGACCACCTATGCCGGCAAGGACCCGGTGGCCTACGTGAAGAAGTACCCGGGCCGCACCACCACCACGCACTTCAAGGCCAAATTCGCCGAGGGCAGCACGGGCACGCCGATCATCGGCCAGGACAAGACCGACTGGGCCGGCCTCACGCGCGCCGTGCGGCGGGAGGGTGGCACCGACTGGATCATCATCGAGCAGGAGGAATACCCGAACGGCATGGGCCAGCTGGAAACCGTGGCCGCTTCGCTGAAGGGCCTGCAGGCGGTGATCGCCGGGCTGCCGGCGCAATAGCCATGAGCCTGTCCGTACGTTTCAGCCACGTCGTCAAGGAATTCGGCCCGGTGCGCGTGCTGCACGGGGTCGACTTCGCGCTCGAAGCCGGCCGGGTGGTCGGCCTGCTGGGCGAGAACGGCGCCGGCAAGTCGACGCTGATGAAGATCCTGGCCGGCTACGAGCCCCTCACCGGCGGGCAGCTGGTGATCGACGGCGAGGAACGCCGCTTCGCCAGCGCGCGCGATGCGGAGGCACTCGGCATTGCGCTGATCCACCAGGAATTCAACCTTGCCGAACACCTGACGATCGCGCAGAACATCTTCCTCGGCCACGAGAAAAAGCGTGGTTGGCTGCTGGACCGCCGCGCGATGGCGCGCGAGGCCGCGCTGGTGCTCGAACAGGTGGGCCTGAACGTCGATCCGGAAACCCGCGTGTCGGAACTGATCGTCGCCGAGAAGCAGCTGGTGGAAATCGCCCGGGCGCTGTCGCGCAAGGCGCGCCTGCTGATCATGGACGAGCCGACCGCCACGCTGTCGCCCGGCGAGACGGACAAGCTGTTCCGGCTGATGGCGCGCCTCAAGGCCGAAGGCGTGACCATCATCTACATCTCCCACAAGCTCGACGAGATGGAAGCGCACACCGACGAAGTGGTGGTCATGCGCGACGGCAAATTCGTCGCCCGCGCCAGCACGGCGGACGTCAACCGGCAGCAGATGGCCAACCTGATGGTGGGGCGCGACGTTTCCGACATGTTCCTGCCGAAGCGGCCCGCCGCGGCGGATGCGCCGGTGCTGCTGGGAGTGGCGGGCCTGACGGTGCCGGGCTGGGTCGAGAACCTGGGCTTCGAGGTGCGCGCCGGCGAGATCCTCGGTTTCGCCGGGCTGGTCGGCGCCGGCCGCACCGAGGCTTTCGAAAGCATCGTCGGCCTGCGCCCGCGCAGCGGCGGCACCGTGGCGATCGGCGGCAAGGAGGTGCGTATCCGCAGCCCGCGCGACGCCATGCACCACGGCCTCACTTACCTGAGCGAGGACCGCAAGGGCAAGGGACTGCACATGGACCTGGGCCTGCGTGAAAACCTGACGATGATGACGCTCGAGCAGGATGCCCGGCCATGGGTCGACCCGAAAGCCGGCCGCGCCGCGCTGGACGCGGCGATCGCCGATTTCGGCATCCGGCTGCGCGACCCGGATTGCGCGGCCCGCTCGCTCTCGGGCGGCAACCAGCAGAAGCTGGCGCTGGCCAAGGTCCTGCGCCCCGGCCCGCGCGTGATCGTGCTGGACGAACCGACCCGCGGCGTGGACGTGGGCGCCAAGCGCGACATCTATGCGCTGATCCACCGGCTGGCGGCCGAAGGGCGCGCCGTGGTCGTCATCTCGTCCGAGCTGATCGAACTGATCGGCCTGTGCCACCGCGTGGCCGTGCTGCATGGCGGCCGGCTGAACGCGGTGCTGGGCCCGGACCAACTTACCGAAGAAAACCTGATCTCCCATGCCACCAACACCCACCACTGACACGGGCGGCGCCCTGCCTTCCGCGCGCCTGAAACCTCCAGCGCATTCAGCCTCCCGCCTGGCCCGATTCAAAGGCGCGGGCCCCATCATTGCGCTGGTCCTGCTGTGCATCGCCGGCGCGCTGCTGAACCCGGGCTTCGCCACGTTCGACAACCTGATGAACGTGCTCACCCGCACCGCGTTCATCGGCATCATCGCCGTGGGCATGACGTTCGTGATCGCCTCCGGCGGCATCGACCTGTCGGTCGGCTCGATGGCCGCACTGATCGCCGGCGTAATGATCGTGGCCATGAACGCGCTGGCCCTGGGCGCCACGCCGCCCTCCCCGTTCGCGATCGTGGTGCTGGGTATCGCGCTCGCGCTGGCATTCGGCGCGGTGGCCGGCGTCACGCACGGCTTCCTGGTCACCCATGGGCGTATCGAACCGTTCATCGTCACGCTCGGCACGCTGGGCATCTTCCGCGCGGTGCTCACCTGGCTGTCCGACGGCGGCGCCCTCACGCTCGATTTCAACCTGTCGGAAACCTACGGCCCGGTGTACTACCAGAGCGTGCTGGGCGTGCCGGTACCGGTGTGGATCTTCGCCCTGGTGGCGCTGGCCGGCGTCGTCATCCTGAACCGCACGCCGTTCGGCCAGCACGTGCAGGCGATCGGCTCGAACGAACAGGTGGCGCGCTATGCGACGATCCGGGTCGACCGCGTGAAGACGCTGACTTACCTGCTGCTGGGCGTGTGCGTGGCGATCGCCACCATCCTCTACGTGCCGCGCCTGGGCTCGGCCACGCCGACCACCGGCATCCTGTGGGAGCTCGAAGCGATCGCCGCGGTCGTCGTCGGCGGCACCTCGCTCAAGGGCGGCTCGGGCCGCATCATGGGCACCGTGATCGGCGCCATCCTGCTGTCCGTGATCGGCAATATCCTCAACCTCACCAGCATCATCAGCGTGTACCTGAACGCCGCCGTGCAGGGTGTCGTCATCATTACCGTGGCCTACCTGCAGCGTGGCCGCCGCTAGCATTTCAAAGGAAACCCCATGTTTACACTGAACCGTATCGTCGCCGCCTGCCTGCTGGCCGCCGCCGGCCAAGGCTTTGCAGCGCAACCCGTCACGCTCGGCGTGGCGATCCCCACCGCCACGCACGGCTTCACCGGCGGCATCGTCTGGTGGGCCAACCAGGCCAAGAAGGAACTGGAAGCGGCCAATCCGGGCCTGAAGATCATCGTCAAGACGGCCAGCAGCACGCCGGAGCAGGCCAACCAGGTGCAGGACCTGCTGGTGGTGAACAAGATGAATGCGCTGGTGATCCTGCCGCTGGAATCGGCATCGCTGACGCAGCCGGTGGCCCAGGTGAAGAACAAGGGCGTGTACGTGACCGTGGTGGACCGCGGCCTGACCAGCCCGGCGGCGCAGAACGCCTATGTGGCCGGCGACAACACGGCCTTCGGCCGCCTGCCGGCCGAGTACCTGGCCAAGAAGCTGAACGGCAAGGGCAATATCGTGGTGCTGCGCGGCATGCCGAGCACCATCGACAACGAACGCGTGAATGCCTTCAATGCCGAGATCAAGAAGCACCCGGGCATCAAGGTGCTCGATGCGAAATATGGCAACTGGAACCGCGACGATGCGTTCAAGGTCACGCAGGACTACCTGACGCGCTTCAAGCAGATCGATGCCGTGTGGGCCGCCGACGACGACATGGCGATCGGCGCGCTGAAGGCGATCGAGCAGGCCAAACGCACCGACATCCAGGAGGTGTTCGGCGGCGCCGGTGCGAAGTTCGCCGTCAAGAAGGTGCTCGATGGCGACAAGCTGATCCAGGCGAACGTTTCCTACTCGCCGAAGTTCATCTACGACGCGATCAAGATGACCGCCAACGCCCGGCTGAAGGGCGAGGCGCTGCCGGCGCAGACGATCATCCCGTCGGTGCTGATCACGCGCGCCAACGCCAGCCAGTTCTACTACCCGAATTCGCCGTACTGACATTTACAATTTTAGTCAAGGATCAGCATGAAGACCATCAAGGGACCGGCGATCTTCCTCGCCCAGTTCATGGGCGGCGAGGCGCCGTTCGACACGCTGGCCAACCTGGCCGGCTGGGCCAAGGGCCTCGGCTACAAAGCCGTGCAGCTGCCGACCGACCCGCGCCTGATCGACCTGGACAAGGCCGCCGACAGCCAGACCTACTGCGACGAGATCACCGGCGTGCTGGCCGAGCACGGCCTGAAGATCACCGAACTGTCGACCCACCTGCAGGGCCAGCTGGTGGCCGTGCACCCCGCGTACGACCAGCTGTTCGACGGCTTCGCCGCGCCGCACGTGCGCGGCAAGCCGCAGGCACGGCAGGCGTGGGCGGTCGAGCAGATGAAGGCGGCGGCCAAGGCGTCGCGGCGCCTGGGACTGACCACGCAAGCCAGCTTTTCCGGCGCGCTGGCCTGGCCTTACCTGTACCCGTGGCCGCAGCGCCCCGCCGGCCTGGTCGAGGAAGCGTTCGGCGAGCTGGCCAGGCGCTGGAAGCCGATCCTCGACGTGTTCGACGATGCCGGCGTGGACATATGCTACGAGCTGCACCCCGGCGAAGACCTGCACGATGGTGTGACGTTCGAACGATTCCTGGAAGGCGTGGGCAATCACCCGCGCGCCAACATCCTCTACGACCCGAGCCACTTCCTGCTGCAGCAGCTCGACTACCTGGCGTTCATCGACATCTACCATGAACGCATCAAGGCCTTCCATGTGAAGGATGCCGAGTTCCGGCCGGATGGCCGGCAAGGCGTCTACGGCGGCTACAACGGCTGGGTGGACCGCGCCGGCCGCTTCCGCTCGCTGGGCGACGGCCAGGTCGATTTCACGGCGATCTTCTCGAAACTGGCGCAGTACGACTACAGCGGCTGGGCCGTGCTGGAATGGGAGTGCTGCCTGAAGCACCCGGAGGACGGCGCGCGCGAAGGCGCGGACTTCATCCGCCGCCACATCATCCGCGTGGCCGACCGGGCCTTCGACGATTTCGCCGGCAGCGGCACCGACCGCGCCGCGCTGCGCAACCTGATGGGACTCGAAGCATGACGAAGACCGTATCGACGACCGTCCCCCGCAAGCTGCGCCTCGGCATGGTCGGCGGCGGCGACGGCGCCTTCATCGGCGCCGTGCACCGCATCGCCGCCCGGCTCGACGACGATTATGAAGTCGTGGCCGGCGCGCTGTCCGGTAATCCGGAACGTGCGCTCGCCAGCGGCACGGCGCTGCGCTTCGACCCGTCGCGTTGCTACACCGACTACCGCGAGATGGCGCGCGCCGAAGCCGCACGGCCGGACGGCATCGACGCCGTGGCCATCGTCACGCCGAACTACCTGCATGCGCCGGTTGCCACGGCCTTCCTGGAAGCCGGCATCCACGTCATCTGCGACAAGCCGCTCGGCATCGCCACCGCCGAGGGCGAGGCGCTGGCCGCGCTGGCGCGCGAGAAAAACCGGGTGTTCGCCCTCACCCACACGTATACCGGCTACCCCATGGTGCGGCATGCGCGCGAGCTGGTGGCCACCGGCGCCATCGGCGAGGTGCGCCTGGTGCACGTCGAGTATGCGCAGGACTGGATGGCCGAGGCGGGCCCGCAAAGCGAGGAGTTCCAGCGCACCAACTGGCACAACGATCCAGAGCGGGCCGGCCCCACCGGCTGCACCAGCGACATCGGCACGCACGCGTTCCACCTGGCCGGTTTTGTCAGCGGCATCCAGCCGAACGAATTGCTGGCCGAGCTGCACGCGTTCACGCCGGACCGCGTGCTGGACGACCACGTGCAGGTGATGCTGCGCTACCCGAACGGCGCGCGCGGCATGCTGTGGTCGAGCCAGATGGCGACCGGCTGCGAAAACGCCCTGAAGCTGCGCGTGTTCGGCAGCAAGGCCAGCCTGGCGTTCGACCAGGAGAATCCGAACGAGCTGTGGCTCACGCCGCAGGGCGGCAGCGCGCAGCGGTTGACCCGTGGCCGGGTGCGCGGGGCGGCGGCCGAACATGCCACGCGCGTGCCATCCGGCCACCCGGAAGGCTACCTGGAAGCGTTCGCGCAGCTGTACCGCGATGCCGCGGCGCGCATTCACGCGGTGATCGCCGGCCAGCCCGTCTCTCCGGAGACCGCCGACCTGCCGACCGTGGATGATGGCGTGGCGGGGATGAAGTTCATCGATGCGGTGCTGGAAAGCGATCGGGCCGGGTCGCGCTGGACGGCGTTGCAGTAAATTGCTGAGCCCGTGTCATGGGGCCAGGCACCCTGACACGGGCTCATCCTTGCAAATTCCGCTGATGCAAAAATTGCTGTCCAGTTAAATAGTTTATCTTGACTTAAGAATGCGAATCGTTATCATTCACGTTCTTGAGTAAATGACTACCGGTGCGTAGTGCCCTTGCATGCCGCGCCCACCGCCAACTGGACAAAAAAAATGAAGAAGAATTCCCGCGCCGCCGCCCGCAAGCTGGCCCGCTTTCCCCTTTACGCGGGCCTGGCCCTGCCCCTGGCCGCTTTCGCCCAGGTGGCCGAACAATCCCAGCCCGTGATGCCGCAGGTTGAAGTGCAGGCGCAAAAGGAAGGCGATACCGGCTACACCACGCGCGTGGTGGGTACCGCGACGCCGCTGGACTTGTCGATCCGCGAAACGCCGCAGGCGGTCTCGGTGATCACCCGCGAGCGCATCGAGGACCAGGGCCTGGCCACGATCACCGACGTGGTCAACAACGCCACCGGCGTCTCGGTGAACCAGTATGAAACGCACCGCGCCGGATTTACCGCGCGCGGCTTCGACATCACCAACCTGCAGATCGACGGCATTCCGACGACGTGGGAACAGTCGTGGAGCGCCGGCGAGACGCTGGGGAGCCTGGCGATCTACGAGCGCGTGGAAATCGTGCGCGGCGCAACCGGCCTGATGACCGGCGCCGGCAACCCGTCCGCAGCGATCAACCTGGTGCGCAAGCGCGCCACCAGCAAGGAACTGGCCGGCACCGCAGAAGTGACCATCGGCCGCTGGAACGAGCGCCGTGCGATGGCCGACGTGTCGACGGCACTGAATGAATCGGGCAGCGTGCGCGCCCGTGTGGTCGGCGAGTACCGCAAGGCCGACAGCTGGGTCGATGCCCTGAAGAACAAGGACAAGACAGTCTACGCCACGATCGAGGCAGACCTGGGGCCCGGCACGCTGCTGTCGGCCGGCGCCAGCCGCCAGGAAACTGATCCGCAAGGCTCGATGTGGGGCGGCCTGCCTTACTACTACACGGATGGCACGAAGACGAACTGGGATGTTTCCAAGACCACGGCTGCCGACTGGACCACCTGGAGCAGCAGCTACGACAATGTTTTCGTGAATCTCGAACACAACTTCGCCAACGGCTGGAAAGTGCGCGGTTCGTATACGCGCGGCGACCGCAAGGGCGACACCTACCTGCTGTACCTGTCGGGCATTCCCGACCGCGTGACCGGCCTGGGCATGTCCGCTTTCTCCGGCTCCTACAATACGCGCGTCAAGCAGGACGACTTCAGCCTGCACGCCAGCGGCCCGTTCGCGCTGGGCGGCCGCCAGCACGAGGCGGCATTCGGCTACCTGCATTCGAAGCAGGAATTCAATTCCGACAGCCGCGCCGCGGACTACGGCGACGTCAGTTCCGCCGTCGGCGACTTCAACCGCTTCAACCCGGGCGCCTACCCTCGGCCGAGCTGGGGCGCACGCACGTTCTATGAAAGCAGCGAAACCAGGCAGGAAGCGCTCTATGGCGTGCTGCGCTTCTCGCTGGCCGATCCCTTGAAACTGATCATCGGCGCGCGCGTCAGCAATTACGAGAAAACCGGCCATGGCCTGTGGACCGCCGCCTATGCGATCAAGAACGACCGCGAAGTGACGCCGTATGCCGGCCTGGTCTACGACATCGACCGCAACTGGTCGGCCTACGCCAGCTATACCGACATCTTCCAGCCGCAGAACCTGAAGGACGTGAACGGCAACCTGCTCGATCCGGTGGTCGGCAAGAGCTATGAAACCGGCGTGAAAGGCGCATTCCTGAACAACCGCCTGAATGCGCAGTTCTCGGTCTTCCGCATCCAGCAGGACAAGCTCGGCGTGGAAGTCGACACCCGTACCGTTCCCGGCACCACGCTGCCGGAAACCTACTACCGCGCGGCGGACGGCGCGGAAAGCAAGGGCTTCGAGACCGAACTGTCGGGCGAGCTGGCACGCGGCTGGAACGCCACCGCCGGCTTTGCCTGGTTCAAGGCCGAGGAATCGAACGGCACGCAATTCAACAGCATCTACCCGCGCAAGACCTTCCGCGTGTTTACCACCTACCGCTTCCCGGGCGAGCTGAGCAAGCTGACGGTGGGCGGCGGCGCCAACTGGGAGAGCCGTACCTGGACGCTCGCTCCAAAGACGGCGGATACTCCCAGCATCATGATCGAGCAGCCGGCGTTCACCCTCGTCAACCTGATGGCGCGCTACGACATCAACGACCGCCTGTCGGCCCAGCTGAACATCGACAACGCGTTCGACAAGAAGCACTTCGCCATGTTTGCCGCCTTCAACGCGATCACGTACCAGGCACCGCGCAGCGTGTCGGCCACGCTGCGCTACCGGTTCTGACCACGGTTCCCGGCCGGGCATCCTGCCTGTCCTGATCTAAAAAAGCCCTGACAAAACTGCCCGGACCCCAAAAGTTGAACACCAGCTTTGGGGTTTTTTCATGATGAAGCACGCTGAGCATTTCAAGTGCGTACGCGTGCTGTTGTGGCCCGCTAGCAAAGTTCGCCACAAAGTGAAATAGTCCGTCACCTACCAATATTGAATGCCTCAACAAACAGAGCGGCAGGCGCCCTGCAGCTTGTCCTGTCGGCAACAAGGTCGTAGACTGAGTCATACCGACCGGTAGCTTTCGGCCCAAAACGGGCCATTCAACGCTTGAAAACGCAACAGGAGTGCAATGACTTCACCACCGCTGACGTGTCGCGAGTATGCCTATCTCCGAATTACCGGCCCTGGCTTACACGAAACTATTACTAGCATTCTTGGCCTAAGTCCTTCAGAAGCGTGGAATGTCGGGGACGAGAATCCAAGAAATGGAAAACCGCGCAGCTTCATGAGTTGGCGACTCAGCAGCGGGTTCGACGACACGATACCGCTAACTCAACACATTGAAGGTCTCTTCCTTGTACTTCACCGCAAGGCCGAAGCTATTCGAGAACTTTGGATAGATTACGATCTTCAGCTTCAATGCGTGGGGTACTTTCCAGCGGCCGGCCACGGAGCACATTTTGACCGTGAACAAATAAGGCAAGCCGCGCAACTTGGTCTTTCCATCGATTTAGATTTTTATTACGTCGATGATTTCGAGCATGACGTGTAGTGAGTAATCAGATGACGCAAGTTCAGTCTTTATCCTGCAGGTGAAGGGCCGGTTTGGGGCGGAAACGGACAGACACTGAACGGCAACAGACAACCGAGCCGGCATGGAGCCATAGCAGACATGGCGCCCCTCTCCATAGCTTGTGATTACCGAACAACTCCTTAGAACGAACGAAGTGCATCATGCGACCTATACCACCATTCAAGTTGACCCCGGCGCCCCTTGATCAGAAAGCCGCTGCTCTACCCTCATTCAAGTGGGCAGGCGACGACATCGGCAAGCGTCACCGTCTCGGAGGCAAGCCGGATCTTATCCAAGCAGACGACATTCCCACATGTTCATGTGGCAAGATATGTCGTTTTACGCTCAGCTTGACTCTATCAATGATGAGTTCAACTTGGCCGACTGTGGAATGATCTTTTGCATCACAAAGCGTGAGTTGAATGTCCACAATGGGGCGGAAGTTGTCGTGGACTAGACGGCAGAAAGCGGCCAATTCCAGACGTTCAAGATTCCAAACCGTATGAGTCACGCTCGGTCTTGACGTTCACCAGTCAACTAGAAAGCACGGTCACGAGAGATGGGTATATTTGCTAGAGTCTATTTAATTGTCGTGTTACTTGCGGCGTGCTGGGCACTCTATGTGGACTCGACGCTCCTTCACTCGCAGCGGGAACATCTATTACCTGATGTTGTGCTTTTTGCATTAACTTTGCCCTCGTCGCTTTCTGTCAGCCCTTTGCACACAGCTTGGCCAAGCTTATTCTCGCTACCCTTCGCCCAAGTTGGCTGGGCAATCCTCTGTGGTTTGGCGCAAGCTTGCTTACTGTTTTTCCTTGCGTATAGATCCTCGCGGTTGACGAAAGAAAGTGGCTCCACGTCTGATTAGGGGCGGAAGCTGTCGTACACTGGACGGTAGCAATCGCCATAAGCAGACCGCGCTGACGAATGTCACCATCAACAGGACCACAACGAACTCACAATTGACCATGAGCTTGGCATTTCACATTGACTACAACGGCGAATGCGAAGAAGCATTCAACTTTTATGCAGCGTGCCTTGGAGGGAGAATTGGTACGATGCTCAAGGTCGCAGATTCACCGATCCCAGCATCGACGACGCGTCC
>DASVVD010000363.1:0-3258 GCA_036386715.1 Pseudoduganella sp. | reverse complement strand
TGGCCGATACCAATGCCCGCATGGTGCTGCCGGGCGGCACGCCGGTCGGCACATCGGTTGCGCTGAACGTCGTCGCCGCCCAGCCCAGGCCGTTGCTGCAGGTGGGCACCGGCCAGGCCCAGCCTGCCACGGTCTACACGGCACCCGGCGAATCGGCCGCGGCGCAGGCTCGCCCCATGAGCTCGGCCGCGGTCCTGCTCAACAAGGCGCCGCTGATGACCGCCGACCAGCTTCCCACCCTCGGTCCGGGTTCCGCGCAAGCCACGCTGAGTCCCGCCGCACGCGCGATCGCCAGCGCGCTGACGCAGGCCTACACGCCGCCCGGCGCAGCGGTGACGATCCACGGCAAGAGCCCGCTGGTGGCCGCCGGCGCCCCCGACCCGGAGCGGCTCGAGCGGGCCCTGAAGAACGTGCTCGGCGAATCGGGGCTGTTCTACGAATCGCACGTGGCCGAATGGGCGGAAGGAAAACGCAGCCTGCAGGACCTGGCGCGCGAACCGCAGATGCAACGCATGACCCAGCAGCAGGCCTCCGCCGACGCGATGACGCGCGCCATGGCCGGCGGCCCCGACCTGTCCGCCGCCCAGATGATCAACCTGCAGCTGCATGCGCAGGATCAGGGCAAGGTGCAGTGGCACGGCGAGGCATGGCCGGGCCAGCCGATGCAATGGGATGTGGAACGGGAAGAAAACCAGGGCCGCTCGCGTGGCCGCGGCGAACCGGACGAGCCGCCCGTGTGGCGCAGCGGCGCCCGCTTCTCGTTCCCGCTGCTGGGCAAGGTGGCGGCCAGCATCACGCTGGTCGGCGACCAGGTGCACCTGGCGATGCAGTCTGGCACGGATGAGACGGCCGCCGAGTTGCGCGCCTGGTCCGGCATGCTGCAGCGCGCGCTCGAGGCGGCCGGCGCGCCATTGTCGTCACTCTCGATCGGGGCCGATCCGGTGCGCGACGCCGGCGCCAAAACCGGCCCGGTGCCGCCGGCGCAGGGCGATGACGATGCAGCGTGACACCGGTTCGAAGCGCCCGCTGCAAAGCGCCGTGGCGCTGGCCTACCATGACGGCAAGGGCCCACCGAAGGTGGTGGCCAAGGGCCGCGGCCTGGTGGCCGAGCAGATCATCGCCGTGGCGGCCGAGGCCGGCGTTTACGTGCATGAATCGAAAGAGCTGGTATCGTTGCTGATGGACATCGACCTGGACCGGCAGATTCCGCCCGCGCTCTACCGTGTCATTGCGGAACTATTGGCGTGGCTTTATCATATCGAAGCGGCGAAGAAGTCCGGTACGGCGCCACCGCCCGCTCCCGATACCGAAGCCGCCCTCCCCCCATCTACCCCCACAGAAGAACCCTGATGCAACCCTTCATCCCGGACGCGGACACGGAAAACTGGCACGATTTCGAGGTAGGATCGCGCCGTGAAATCATCGCACTGCTGCGCGGAATCTCCGAGAAAAAACAGGTCGTGCGCGTGGCCGCGCGCGATGGCGGCGCGGTCTACGTGACCTCGATCCTGGAAGTCGACGGCGATGCCGACACGGTGCTGCTGGACCGCCCCGCGGAGCAGGAGCACGTGCTGCGGCTGCTGACCGGCGAAGTGTCGTTTGAAACATCGCTGGACAAGATCCGCATCTTTTTCGGCAGTGAAAAGTTGACCCCGGCGCTGCAGGCCGGCCTGCCGGCCCTGAAGATGGCCGTGCCCGTCACCCTGATCCGCCTGCAGCGGCGCGAGTTCTACCGGATGCAGACACCGCTGGCGAACCCCGTGCGCGTGACGATCCCGCTGCCGCCCGGGCTGGGCGCCGGCCAGGCCATGTTCCCGCTGGCCGATATCAGCGTGGGCGGCATCGCCATCCTGGACAACCAGTTCGTGCTGGGCGACGCCATGGGCCACGACTACACGGAATGCCGCATCGAACTGCCGGACCTGGGCAACGTGACCACCGGCCTGCAGATTCGCAACATGCACGACATCACGCAGCTGAACAACAAGCCCAACCGGCGCATCGGCTGCCAGTTCACCGACATGGGCCGCGGCGCCGCCGCCGCCGTGCAACGCTACATCACCAAGCTCGAGCGCGAACGCAACGCCCGCATCGCAGGACTAGGATAAGCAGGAAGTGAAGCGGTTGCGTGGAGCACTGCTCCACGCCCGCTGAACGGCGCGGCCAGGTACCCTAGTGGGCGCCGAAATTGAATGCGACCGAAACGCGTTCGCGCGGACCTCGGAACGGGTCCACCGCATGCAGCAGCCATGCGGGAAAGATGATCAGCATGCCGGGCCGGGGCTTGATGGATTCGATATAGCCGGCCGTCAGGCAGCCCTCGATACGAAAGCGCAACAGCGGATCGTGCATGGCCGGCAATACGCCCCGGGGATCCTGGAAAAACAGGTCGCCGCCATCGTCCGGCCCCGCGCCGCCGTCGTCGACGTAATACACGGCGGACCAGTAGGCGCCGGGATGGCCATGCAGTGCGTTGCTCGATCCTGGCGGATTGACGTTGACCCACGCGTTCACGCGCCATTCGAAGCCTACTTCGACCAGGCCGTTCGGGGTGTGGAGCGCCGTGGCGGAATTGATGACTTCGGTGATCGTCCGCAGCAGTTCCTGCGCGGCAGGCAATTCGAGGGAATGGAAATCGTCGGTCGATTGCCAGCCGCCGAGATTGCTGCGCTGGCGGCCGTCCGCCACGCTTGCCAGCGGCAGGAAATGGGCCAGCAGCGCCCGGTTGATGTCGTCCGCATTGTCCAGATGGGATATCAGGATCGGTGTGCTGAACAGTTTATGCACCTTGATATCGGCGGTCACAAATTTCCTTTTTTAACAAGCACCAGTATTCTCAGCAAATGTCGCGCCTGCTGCGCCCTCGGGTCCAGTCAGCTTACACCTGCATGTTCATGATATTGGTATAAGCATCCACCAGCTTGTTGCGCACCTGCACGGTCGCCTGGAAGTTGATGCTGGCCTTCTGCATCTGGATCATCACATCGGACAGGTTCACCGAATCGTCACCGGCCTGGAAACGTTGCGACAGTCCCTGCGCCTTGTTCTGGCTCTCCGCCACCGCATCGAGCGCGCCCTTCAGCGCATTGGAAAAGTCGACCTTGGCGGCCGGCTGTTCGGTCTGGATCGCCGGCGGCGCAGCCTGCGGGCGCGTCGCCGCCGCCTTCAGCTGGGCAATCATGGACTGGATCTGGCTGCTGTCGATACCGCCTGTACGCATGGTGGACTCCGTTCTGTTGCTGTAACGTAACAAAGTAC
>DASVVD010000362.1:0-9692 GCA_036386715.1 Pseudoduganella sp. | reverse complement strand
GCCGCTGCCGATGTCGGTCGCGGACAACGTGGATCCAGAAGAGGCGCTCATCGCGGCGACCGCCAGCTGCCACATGCTGTTCTTCCTGTCGATCGCGGCGCAACGGGGCCACGTGGTGGAGAGCTATGTGGACAATGCCGTCGGCCTGCTGGACAAGGATGCCGATGGCCGGATGGCGATGACGAACATCACGCTGCGCCCGGAGATCGTGTTTGGCGGCGCACACTGGCCCGATGAGGACGAGATCGCCGCCATCCACCATGCCGCGCACGACCGGTGCTACATCGCCAACTCGCTGAAGACGGAGATCACGATCGAGCCGGCCATCGAACCGGAAGGCTGAACGCATCGGGCAAAAAAAACAGGCCGGGTCGCGTGACCTGGCCTGCGTGTTTCCTGGCAGCCGGAGCCGCTTTACTGCCATCTACTGCATATAGACTGCGGATCTACTGCTTACCACTGCCTACTTCGCGGGATGGGTGGCGGGATTGGCCGGATTGGCCGGGTTATCCGTGTTGCCGCTCGATTCCTGCTGGGTGCCGACCTTGTCCTTGCCCTGCGGCATGGCGGAACTGCCCATGCTGCCGCTGCCCGAAGCGCCCATCGCGGTGCCGCCCTTCATGCCTTTCACGTTCGCAGCCAGTTGCTGGCCATGGCCCATGTGCTGGTCGATCGTCGGCTGCAGTTTCGCGGCCAGGCCCTTCACGTCGGCATCCTTGGCGCTCGACTGGGTCTTCACCACCAGCGCATGCGCCTCCTTGTGGCTCTTCACGCCGGCCATTTCCATGTAGACCTGGTCGAATTTCTCGGCACTCGTGGCCTGCAGCTTTTTCGCCATGGCCTTGTGCTTGAGATCGGGCTCGGTCGGCAGGGTCACGTTCTTGGCCTGGGCCACCGATTTCACTTCATCGAGGCCCTTCGTGTGGTCGTCCACCATCTGCTGGGCGAACGCCTTCACCTCGGCATTCTGTGATTTCTGCAACGCAATCTTGGCTGTTTCCACCTCGGCCATGTTGACGATCGCCATTTTCTTCAGCGCCGTTTCGTCGGCCTTCGCCATCGATTGCGCATGAGCCGCGCCCATGCCCATCAGGGCAGCCAGCAGCGGCACGCCCAGGTACCTCTTCCACATCCTTGCCTTGTTCATCTTGATTCTCCTGATGGTTGTGTGCATTGAAACCGGAGCCGCTTTCAGGGACTACTGCATATTATTAATTTAGATATGCATTTTACGGCGGAACGGCGTGGCAGAGCCGCACGACAGGCGCCATGGAACGGGGCACGGACGGTAAAAAGGCGCCTGCCGCACGCAGCGGCAGGCGCCTTAGGATCAGGCCTGTGGCGTGGAGCGCTTAGTTGGGACCGGTGTTGGCGCTCCCGTTGGCGCTCCCATTGCTGCCCGGATGCTTGATGAACGGAACGCGCTGGCTGACTTCGCGCAGCCGCGCCCGCATGACTTCCGGCGCTGCCGGGCCCGGTGCGAACACATAATCCTCATCGCTGATGGTCTGGCCACTGAGCTTGTCGACCAGGATCTGCTCGGCGGGCTGTCCGGTTTCCCGGTTCACGACAAGCAGGCTGGCGCCTTCCGGTGCCAGGTGCTCATTGCCCCATCCCACGAATGCCAGCAGTACGGGTTTGAAGGCACGGCCCTTTTCCGTCAGCAGATACTCGTAACGCGGTGGCCGCGCACTGTACTGCCGCTTTTCCATCAGCCCCCCGGCCACCAGGCCCGCCAGACGGCGGGTCAGCATATTGGGGGCGATTTTCAGGCTCTTTTCAAACTCGTCGAAACGGGATAACCCGTAAAACGCGTCGCGCAGGATGAGAATGCTCCACCATTCGCCAACCTTGCCGAGGCTGCGCGCGATCGGGCAAGGCATCTGGCCAAAATCGGTATGTTTCATTATTCCTCCCACTTGTGCACATTAAAAGACGAACGAGCGCAACAGAGATGACGTTTTACCCTGAAAAGACCCTCAACAAACTATCGAATAATCACCGACGGCTTAAAACAGGCATTTTTTTCGCAATATGCTCAACACTCTGCGCAGAATGGAACGGCTGGTCTTTTGCAAGGTGAGAAAAAATCATCGACGAGTGCAAAGCACGATAAATTTTATTTAATTCGGCGCATAATAATGGCCAGTCCGTGAGCCATCGCCAAACATGTACCTGACTACCGACGCCACCGTGCGCAATATTCTCATCGTGGACGATTCAGCATTCGAGCAGCGCATGCTGGCCGACCTGCTCAGCGAGATGCCCTACCGCGTTTGCGTTGCCTTCAACGGCGCCGAAGGCTACCGCCTCGCGCTGGACCGCCATCCCGACCTGATCCTGCTCGACGTGCGCATGCCGGACATGGACGGCTATGCCTGCTGCCGTTTGCTGAAGGCCAACCCGGCCACGCAGGATATCCCGGTGATCTTCGTCAGCGGCACCGAATCGGCGGAAGACCGGATCATGGGCCTGTCGATCGGCGGCGTGGACTTTGTCAGCAAGCCGTTCATGCCGGCCGAACTGGCCGCCCGCATCCATGTGCACCTGAACCTGGTACCCCGGCCGGAAGGCGCGCCTGCTACCGCTGCCGGATGAACATGACACCCGCGCGGCTGATCGCATGCCAGTCCGGCACACAAATTAGACCTGTTGGTCTAGGCTAGAACCGTTGCAGTGGAAAAGAATTTTTACGTCTCGAAAAATAAAGTATACAAACCGGTCTAGTTTGGTTATCGTGTAAAAAAGACACGAGGAACCACCATGGCCGTCCCACCCGAATTGCCCAAGCCGACCCCTGCCGAGCTGGAACTGCTGCAAGCGCTGTGGCCGCTGGGCGCGGCCACCGTACGCCAGGTCCACGAGGCGCTGCGCGATACCCGGCCCGACCTGGGCCAGGGCGCCGTACTGCGCCTGATGCAGGTCATGCATGGCAAGGGCCTGCTGATCCGCGACGACAGCCAGCGTTCCCATGTCTATGCCCCCGCGCAGCCTCGCGATGCCCTGCAGACCAACCTGCTGAAGGACCTGCTGCAGCGCGCCTTTGCCGGTTCCGCCAAGGCGCTGGTGCTGGCAGCGCTGAAAACCGGCATCTCGCGCAAGGATCGCGAAGAAATCGAACGGATGCTGAAGGAGGACAAGGAATGACGATCGCTGCGTTCCATCCTGGCATCGCGGCCGGCGTCGTCGATGCCCTGGGCTGGACCCTGGTGCACTTCCTGTGGCAGGGCGCGCTGGCAGGCATTGTCACCGCGCTGGTGCTGACCCTGCTGCGCGGCGCTCGGCCACAGCTGCGCTACCTGGTGGCCTGCGCCGGCCTGCTGGCCTGCGTGCTGTGGCCGGCCGTAACGCTGGCACTGCGGCTGCACGGCGGCGGGCTGGGCACGACGCAGGCCGCCGAGCTTGCCGGCCCGGTGCCGGCGGCACAGTTCACCGTGCAGTGGTTCGCGCAATGGGCTGGTGCGCTGCAAAGGTACATCACCTGGATCGTTGCGGCCTGGGCCGTCTGCTGCGTGACGCTGCTGGCCCGCACCGTGTTCGGCATGGCGTGGATTGCCCGCGCCGCAAGGCATGGCGCCCACGCGCCGCGCTGGCAGGCGCAACTGGATCGGCTGGCGGGCGCGATGGGCGTGGCGCGGCAGGTGCGGCTGCGTATCGTGCAGGACCTGGCCAGCCCGGTGACCGCCGGCTGCTGGCGCCCGGTGGTGCTGGTGCCGGCCAGCCTGCTGTCAGGCATGCCGCCCGAGCTGCTGCATGCGCTGCTGGCACACGAAATGGCGCACATCCGGCGCCACGATTACCTGGTGAACCTGTTGCAGAACCTGGCCGAGACCCTGCTGTTCTACCACCCCGCCGTGTGGTGGATCTCGCGCCGCATCCGATACGAACGCGAGCTGATCGCGGACGATATCGCCGCCGGCCATGCCGGCGGCGCGCGCCGCCTGGCGCATGCCCTGTCCGAACTGGAGAAATGCCAGTTCGCCCACCACGAACCGGCCCTCGCGGCCGATGGAGGAGACCTGATGCACCGTATTGCCCGACTGCTGCGCCCCGCCCCGCGGCGCAATCTTCCCGCCACCATGTCCGCGGCGCTGGCCGCCCTGCTGCCGGCGCTTGCCCTGGCCGGTGCCATGGCCGGCGGCCAGGCCCGGGCGGAGGCCGGGGCCATCGTCGACAGGCCGCAGCAACACGGCATCGTCGACTTCAAGAGTTGCGCCAAGCCGGCATGGCCGAAGGCATCCCTGGTGGCCAAGGAAACCGGCACGGTGACCCTGGCTTTCCTGATCGATGCCGACGGCAACGTGCACGACTCGCAGGTGCGCAGAACCAGCGGCCACCCGGCACTCGATGAAGCGGCGCGTGACGGCATTGCCAAGTGCAGCTTCCATGCCGCGCGCCAGGACGGCGAACCCGTCACATCGTGGGTCATGCTGCAATACGTGTGGACCCTGGAGTGATGCGGCACGCCCTGCTGCTGATCCTTGGCATGGCCGCCGCCGGTGCCGGCGCGGCCGACCTGCCAAACTACCCGTTCGTGTCCACCGGCGGCAAGGCGCAGATCTGGCTGCCGCCCGACATCGCCGAACTGCATTTCGATACCGGCGCCCAGCATGCCAGCGCGGAGACGGCCGCCGCGGCGATCGGCGAACTGGGCGCCGCGCTGGCAACCTTGCTTGAAGAAAATGGCGTGGCCGCGAGCGACATCGACAACGGCGAGATTTCAAAGAAAGCGGTCAAGCTGAGCAATCCGGCGCCGGACGGTGCCACCGAGGCCTACACGCTGGAACGCCATTACAAGGTCGTCGTGCGCGACCTTGTCCGCTGGCCCGACCTGGTGGCCGCGCTGATGGCGCGCGACCATGTCGACAGCCTGTCGGTGTCCTACGACCGCACCGACAAGGAGCAGGTCATGCGCGAACTGATGACGCAGGCGGCACGCGACGCCCGTGCCAACGGCGCGCTGCTGGCACAGTCATTCGGCCGGCAGCTCGGGCCGGCCGTGGCGATCGCGCGCGGCCCGCTGGACAAGGTGTCGCCGGCCATCTTCGAAGGCGCCGGCGGCGGCCAGGCGGCGCCGCCACGGCCGGTCACGGCATCGAATTACCGGGCGCCGCCGGTGATCCCGTTCGCGCAGTCGGTCAATGCGGTGTTCAGGCTGAAGTAGCTTTCTTCTTCATCTGCCGGTGCCACCACCACCACGACACCAGCGCATTGCACCAGTAGGCCGCGTACAGTGCGGCCGTCAGGTACAGCCCGCGGCTGGCGTACAGCGGCACCGAGATCGTGTTGACCAGCACCCATACCGGCCAGGTCTCGATGCGCCGCCCCATCAGCAGGAATTGCGCGATCACGGAGAAAGCCAGCGCGGCCGAATCGATGAACGGCGCGTAGGCATCGGTAAACTCCCGCAGCATCATGCCGTAGGCGAAGGTGGCCGCCAGGCCCGCCAGCGCCAGGCCGGCCACCACCCCGGTATTCGCGGACGTGATCGGCCTCTGCCCACTCCCGCCGGCGGCGCTGCGCCGCCACTGCACCCAGCCCGCGATGCAGGTCAGCATGAAGAACACCTGCAGCGCCACGTCCGCATACAGCCGCACGCCGTGGAACAGCAGCGCGAACAGCGAGCAGCCGACGATGCCGAGCCACCATGAATGGATATTGTTGCGGCCGGCGAGGACGATGGAGACGGCCATCACGGCATTGGCCGCGATCTCGAGTGGGGACACGGTGCTTTCCTGTCAGGGCATTGGTCGGCTCATTGTCCCGCAAGCCCGGCCATAGTGTAAAGGCTGCTGCCGCCGGCCAAAGGGGGCCACGGTACCGGTGCGTTGCTGCTGCGGCGGTGATGCCGCGCCATCACGCCAGCGCAAGCACCGCCAGCAGGCCGGCCACGTCGGCGCCGCTGTCCTGGCGCAGCGTGCACTGCTCCAGCGCACAAAGGCGCAAACCATGGCGCGCCGCCGTTTCGCGCAGGTAGGCCGGCGCATGCGCATAGCGGCCGGACGAACGCAGCGCGAACGTCTCCCCTGCCTCTTCTTCCAGCCTTTCGACCGAGAATACGAACAGGCCAGCCGCGCGCAATGCCGCGCGCGCCGCGGCGAACAGCGCATTGAGATCGCCGACATAGACCAGCACGTCGGCCGCGGCCAGCACGTCCCACTGCCGGCCGCCGGCCTGGAGGAACGGCACGATGCCGGCGCATGCGAGCGCGTCGTACACGCCCAGCCCATGCGCCCGCGCCAGCATGGCGCGCGACAGGTCCACGCCTTCCAGGCGCTGCGCGAGTGGCCGCAGCAACGGGCCGCACAGGCCGGTGCCGCAACCCAGGTCGAGCACATCGTTGCCCGAGGCGCGCGGCAGGTGCCGCTGCAGCAGATCCACCAGCAGCCCGGGCGTGCGGTAATGCAGCTCGCCGACCAGGTGGCGGTCGAAGCGCGGCGCATAGCCATCGAACAGCGCCGCCACGTAGTCCGGCGGCGATGCCGCCGGCGCCTCGCCCGCCCCGAGCGCGGCCAGCAGGTAGTCGACCGTGGCGCCATCGGCACCCATGTCCTTCGCCTGCCGGTAGGCGGCGATCGCCGCCTCGTGGCGGCCCAGCGCACGCAGCGTGTTCGCCAGCCCCAGTTGCGCGCGCGCATAGCCGGGACGGGCCGCCAGCGCATGGCGCCAGCTGTCCACCGCCGCGTCGAACTGCCCGGCATACAGCAGCAGGCCGCCGCGGCCGCACCACGCCTCGGCATAGCCGGGCCGCAGCTGCAGCGCGCGGTCGAAGCCTTCCAGCGCCTGTTCGACATTGCCGATGGCCAGCAGCGACACGGCGGCGCCATGCACCGCTTCCGCATACGCCGGCCGTACCTCGAGCGCCGCGGCAAAGCCGTCCAGTGCTTCGTCGTGGCGGCCCAGGTCCTGCAAGGCCAGCGCGCGGTGGCACAACGCCTCCGGATAGCGCGGCGACAGCGCCAGCGCCGCGGCGTAGCTGTCCAGCGCATCACCCAGGCGGCCCAGGCGGCGCAGCGCGTTGCCACGGTTGCACAGGGCCAGCGGGTAGCCCGGCTGCAGTGCCAGCGCACGCTCGTAGCTGGCCAGTGCGTCGCCATCCCGCCCGGCATCCTGCTGCGCGGCGCCGAGGTTGCAGTGCGCGATCGCACGCGTGCCGTCCAGCGCGATGGCGCGACCGATCAGGTCCAGCGCCCGTTGCGCATCGCCACGCTGGCGCGCCACCACGCCCGACAGATGCAGCGCGTCGAAGTTGGCCGGATCCTGGCGCAACACCTGTTCATACAGTGCATCGGCCTCGGTGAATTCACCGCGCTGGTGGTGTGCGACAGCTTGCCGCAGGAGGGAATCGGTGGTCATGACGCCATTACACCACAGGCAGCGTGGGCCTGTGCCGGGTCAAATTCCTGTCATATTCTTGCGGCACAATACGCCTGCCTTGTGGAGAGGGCAATACCTGGCGGCGCAAGCCGCCACTACCGGCGCCGGCGGTCGGGAAATATACCGGCACCAGATTCTTTTCGGGCGCGCGCGGCCCGGAGCGTTGCCACAGCCACCCGAATTCTGGCAGCATGAAGCTCCATCATAAAGGAGCGCCCATGAATGCCGACCTGAACCTGCTGCTGGACGAACTCGAACGCTTCGGTGCCGCCAACGATGCCGGCATCGACCGCGCCGATCCGGGGCGGGCGCAGCGCATGCTGAACATCACGCGCGATACCGGGGAATTCCTGGCCGTGCTGGTGCGCGCCACGCGGGCCCGCGACATTCTCGAAATCGGCACCTCGAACGGCTATTCCACGCTGTGGCTGGCCGATGCGGTCGGGACAGCGGCCGGTACCGACGGCGGCGTGGTGACCACGGTGGAACTGCAGGCTGCGAAGTATGCAATGGCGCTGGAAAATTTTGCGCGCGCCGGCCTGCGCGACCGGATCGACGCGCTGAACGCCGATGCCGGCGAGGTGCTGCGCGTGGCCGGCGACGCGGCCTACGATTTCATCTTCCTGGATTCGGACCGCGCGCAATACGAGGCATGGTGGCCGGAGATCCGCCGCGTGCTGCGCCCGCGCGGCCTGCTGGTGGTGGACAACGCGGTCTCGCATGCCCATGAAATGGAAAGCTTCGTGCAGGCCGTGAAGGATGACGGCTTCCACTGCAGCCTGGTCCCGGTCGGCAAGGGCGAATTCCTGGCGACGCGCGGCGAAGCATGATGCCCGGATAGCCCGGCCGCCGCCCAGTTCAGTCGAGGTACTTACGGCCGGCCGCGGCCAGCGGCTCGCGCATCCTGTACATGTCGAGCCCCAGCACGCCGGCGGCCAGCCTGGCCCGCTTCTCGCCTTCCAGCTCCTCGCGCTGTTGTGCCACGGCGGCCACGCGCACCGCGTCCGCCGCCGGCACGACGACGACGCCGTCTTCATCGGCCACGATCACGTCGCCCGGGTTGACCAGCGCGCCGGCGCACAGCACCGGGATATTCACGGAACCCAGCGTGGACTTGATCGTGCCCTTGGCGCTGATGCACTTGCTCCACACCGGGAACCCCATCTCGCGCAGGAACTTCACGTCGCGCACGCCGGCATCGATGACCAGCGCTTTTGCGCCGCGTGCCTGGAAGCTGGTAGCCAGCAGGTCGCCGAAGTAGCCGTCGGTGCACTCGGCCGTGATAGCCGCGACCACGATGTCCCCCGGCTGGATCTGCTCGGCCACCACGTGCATCATCCAGTTGTCGCCCGGGTGCAGCAGCACGGTGACGGCGGTGCCGGTGGCCTCGGCGCCCTGCCAGATTGGCCGCATGTAGGGCTTGAGCAGGCCGACGCGGCCCATGGCCTCGTGCACGGTGGCGCTGCCGAATTTCGCCAGCTGCGCGACGGCGGCCGGGTCGGCCCGCTCGATATGGCGCTTGACGATGCCCAGTTGATTCATCAGTGGTGTGCTCATGCTCATTTCCCCTTATTGTCCTCTTGCCGCCAGTTGCGCATCCAGGCGCGGGAACACGCGGCGCGCGTTGCCTTCGAAGATCGCAAAGCGCTCCTCGTCGTCCAGGTTGGCGGCCTGGATATAGCGTTTCGTATCGTCGTAGTAGTTGCCGGTTTCCGGATCGATGCCGCGCACGGCGCCGATCATCTCGGAGGCGAACAGCACGTTCTTCACCGGGATCACTTTCGTCAGCAGGTCGATGCCCGGCTGGTGATACACGCAGGTGTCGAAGAAGATGTTGCCCAGCAGGTGCTCGGTCAGCAGCGGCTTCTTCATTTCCTGCGCCAGCCCGCGGAAGCGGCCCCAGTGATACGGCACCGCGCCGCCACCATGGGGGATCAGGAACTTCAAGGTCGGGAAATCCTTGAACAGGTCGCTGGTCAGGCACTGCATGAACGCCGTGGTATCCGCATTCAGGTAGTGCGCGCCGGTGGTGTGGAAGCAGGCGTTGCAGCTGGTGGAGACGTGGATCATCGCCGGGATGTCGTATTCGACCATCTTTTCATAAATCGGGTACCAGTGGCGGCTTGAGAGCGGCGGCGCCGTCCAGTGCCCGCCGGACGGGTCCGGGTTCAGGTTGAGGCCCACGGCACCGTATTCCTTCACGCATTTTTCCAGCTCGGGAATGCAGGTGGCCGGGTCGACGCCAGGCGACTGCGGCAGCATCGCGGCGGTGGCAAAGTGATCGGGGAACAGCTGCGCCACGCGCGCGCACAGCT
>DASVVD010000361.1:0-10849 GCA_036386715.1 Pseudoduganella sp. | reverse complement strand
CAGGGCACGCGCATCGTGCGCGCGCAGCACACGTGGAAGGGCCTGCGGGTGTTCGGCTCCGAATCAGTGATCGTGACCGACGACAACGGCGAGATCGTCAGCGAATCGGCGTCCGCGCGCCGCGAAGGGCTCGACGGTTCGCGCGCCGCGGCGGCCAGCGCGCTGCCTGCACCCGACGTGACGCCGGCCATCGCGAAAGACGAGGCCATTGCCAAGGTGGTGAGCCGCGTCGCGCCGCTGGGCAAGCATCGCTGGCAACCCGAGGCGGAACTGCTGATCTACCCGGTGATGAAGACGGTGCGCGTGGCCGGCGCCGAGAACAAGGCCGAAAGCGCGCTGAACGCGCTCGATGTCGAGGAAGTGGTCGACCGCTACGCGCTGGCCTACCTGGTGCAGACGCGCATGGTGACCGGCAAGAAGCTGGTCTACCGCGACAGCATCGTCGATGCGCACACGGGCCAGCTGATCGCCGAATGGGATGCGCTGCAGACCGTGACCGGCAGCGGCAAGAGCCAGTACAACGGCACGGTGCCGATCAACACCACGCTCGCCGGCAGCACCTACCAGATGCTGGACGGCACGCGCGGCACCGGCGGCAAATACGGCGGCATGGCGATTACCAACGCCAACCACAGCCCCGAAACGAATCCCAATCCAGGCAGCATCTACACCAACACCAGCAACACCTGGGGCGACGGCCTGCAATACGTGAACGGCGGCAGCACGACCAATGCCAACGGCCAGACCGCCGCCGTGAATGCGCTGTGGGGCCTGATGAACACCTATGACGCGATGAAGAACGTGCTGGGCTGGCAAAGCCTGGACGGCAACAACACGTCGACCTATATCGCCGTGCACGTCGACAACCAGTACGACAACGCGTTCTTCGAACCGGGCTGCAAGTGCATGTACATCGGCGACGGCGGCACCTCGTTCACCAACCTCGGCTCGATCGACGTGATCGGCCACGAGATGCACCACGGCGTGACGGATGCCACCTCGAACCTCACCTACGCGGGCGAATCGGGTGGCCTGAACGAATCGTCGTCCGACATCGGCGGCGAGATGACGGAAGCCTATGCGCGCGCCGGCGGCACCGGCAGCGTGATCCCGGCCACCGGCAACGACTGGGTGATGGGCCGCGAAATCAGCCGCAGCGGCCAGCCGCTGCGCTACATGTACAAGCCGAGCAAGGACGGCTCCAGCCCGAACGCGTGGAGCACCACGCTGAAGAACCTGAACGTGCACTACAGCAGCGGCCCGAACAACCGCATGTTCTACTTCCTGTCGCAGGGCTCGAACGCCACCAGCAGCAGCGAATACTACAGTTCCTACCTGACGCAGCAGCCGCTGGCGATGACCGGCATCGGCAACGACAAGGCCTTCCGCATCTGGTTCAAGGCGAATACGACGAAGCTGACATCGTCCAGCAACTACGCCGATGCGCGCGCGAAGATGATCACCGCCGCCGAGGAACTGTATGGCGCCGGCAGCCGCGAAGCGGTGGCCGTCAAGCGCGCCTATGCCGCCATCAACGTGGGCACCGACGTGGCTGAAAGCGGCGCCGGCACCGCGCTGGCGATCGCCACGCAGCCGGCCGGCATGACGGTCTCCGCCGGCGGCACCGCGCGCTTCACCGTGGCTGCCAGCGGCGGCACCGCCCCATACGGCTACAGGTGGTACCGCAACAATGCACTGATCAGCGGCGCCACCGCGGCCACGTATTCGTTCACCGCGCAGGCGGCCGACAACGGCGCCGTGTTCAAGGCCACCGTCACCGATTCGGCCAGCACGCCGGCCAGCGTCACGTCGGCCAATGCCACGCTGACCGTCAGCGGCACCGGCGGTGGCGGCACGGGCAGCGAACGCGTGACCAACGGCGGCTTCGAGTCCGGCACCACCGGCTGGGCCGGCACCACCGGCGCCATCGGCACGTTCACCGGCCAGAGCGCCTACGAGGGCAGCCGCTTCGCCTGGCTGGGCGGCAACGGCAAGACGTCGACCGAGACGCTGACGCAGGATATCGCCATCCCGTCGGCGGCCACGTCCGCCGCGCTGACGTTCGCGCTGCACATCGACACCGCCGAAACCGGCAGCACCGTGTACGACAAGCTGGTGGTGACCGTGAAGAACAGCGCCGGCACCACGCTGGGCACGCTGGCCACGTACGGCAACAACAACGCTGCCAGCGGCTACCAGGTGCGCACCTTCAGCCTGCTCGCCT
This sequence comes from Pseudoduganella sp., assembly GCA_036386715.1. GTDB lineage: Bacteria > Pseudomonadota > Gammaproteobacteria > Burkholderiales > Burkholderiaceae_D > Rugamonas. The sequence goes on along the minus strand of DASVVD010000361.1, from coordinate 8,625 downwards.
GGAAGGGACAGACGGTGAAGCTGTCGTTCGCGATGACCGAAGACGCATCGCTGCAGACCTCGTTCGTGGTCGACAAGGTCAGTGTGGTAACGCAGTAACAGCTACAACCGGGGACAGTCCCTCTTTCTTGGAAATATTTCCAAGAAAGAGGGACTGTCCCCATGTTCCTTTTTCACGTCAGCCACATAGCTCGTGGGGCTAAAGCAGCTTCCGCTGCGGTAAACAAACAACATTATTTCGACCAGCGCCAGCGGGGACTGTCCCCGAATTTCGGCAATATTTCCAAAAAAAGGGGACAGGAAGGAGTACTGCCATGCATGGCAGTACCGCTACGCCGGCAAGGAGCGATGCTCCTTGAAACCCCGGCTGCGCCCCCGATTTTTGGAAATGTTTCTGGTGCGCTATCATGCCGCTTCATCTCAAAGGAGCGGGCATGGGTATCGGCGGGAGCACTATCGAACAGGCATTGGCGGCGTTGTCGGACATGACGGCGGGTGCGGTGCCGATCGGGCGCGGCGAGCACCTGGCGCGGATCGCCAGGGCGCAGGCGTTCATGCGGGCGCAGGGGATCGCGGCGGCATGGCTGAACGCCGGCACCAACCTGCTCTATTTCACCGGCATGAAATGGTACCCGAGCGAGCGGATGGTCGGGGCGATCCTGCCGGCCGAAGGCGAACTGGCCTACCTCGCGCCAGCGTTCGAGGAAGACACGCTGAAGGATTTCATGGTGGTCGACGGCACGGTGCACACGTGGCACGAGCACGAGAACCCGTGCGCGCTGCTGGTCGACACGCTGAAGGGGCTGGGCATCCCGCCCGGTGCACGCATCGGCATCGACGAGAGCACGCCGTTCTTCACGGCCGACGGCATTCGCCAGGTGGCCAGCGGCTACGTGCTGGAGAACGCGAAAAGCGTCACCGCCTGGTGCCGCGCCCGCAAGTCCGCGGCCGAGATCGCGCTGATGCAGCGCGCCAAGGACATGACGATGGCCGTGCACATCGCCACCGCCGGCATCCTCAGGGAAGGCATCACCACCAGGGAAGTGGCGGCGTTCATCGACCGCGCGCACCGCAAGGTGGGCGCGCCGGCCGGTTCGTATTTCGTCATCGTGCTGTTCGGCGCGGCCACCGCTTTCCCGCACGGCGTATCGTATGAGCAGACGCTGAAGGACGGCGACACGGTGCTGATCGACACCGGCTGCAAGCTGCACGACTATATTTCGGATATCACGCGCACCTACGTGTTCGGCACGCCGAGCGAGCGCCAGCGCGCGGTATGGAACGCGGAAAAGGCAGCGCAGCAGGCGGCGTTCGATGCGGCGCAGCTGGGCGTGCCCTGCGAGGAAGTCGATGCAGCGGCGCGCCGCTCGCTCGAAGCGAACGGTTTCGGCCCCGGCTATAAATTGCCCGGCCTGCCGCACCGCACCGGCCACGGCATCGGCCTCGACATCCACGAATGGCCCTACCTGGTCGGTGGCGACAAGACGCCGCTCGAAGTGGGCATGTGCTTCTCGAACGAGCCGATGATCTGCGTGCCGGGCGAATTCGGCATCCGCCACGAGGATCACTTCTACATGACGGAAAACGGGCCGCGCTGGTTTACCCGGCCGGCCCGCTCGGTTGACAACCCCTTCGACAACCCCTTCGACAACCCGTTCGACAACGCCGTTGAACAACCGTCCGGCCAGGCCTGATCAGGCCTTCTTCGACACCAGCGTCAGGATGTCGTAGCTGGCCACCAGCTCGTCGTGCTGGTTGGTCACCTGCACATCCCAGGCCACCACGCCCTGCCCCACGCCCTTGTCGTCGGTGCGGTTGCGGTCGACCTTGCGCTTGCAGGTGAGCCGCGCGCGGATCGTGTCGCCGATGCCCACCGGCGCGGTGAAGCGCAGGTTGTCCAGGCCGTAATTGGCCAGCACCGGGCCGGGCGCGGGCGAGACGAACAGGCCGGCCGCCGCCGACAGCACGAAGTAGCCGTGCGCGATGCGCTTGCCGAACTGGGTGTCCTTCGCGGCCACCTCGTCGAAGTGCATGTAGAAATAATCGCCGGAGACGCCGCCGAAGTTGACGATGTCGGCCTCGCTGACGGTGCGCCGGTGCGTCAGCAGCGAGTCGCCCACCTGCAGGTCCTCGAAATGCCGGCGGAACGGGTGCACCTCGGCTTCGCGCACGGCGCCGCCGCGCACATATTCTCCGGTGATCGCCGACAGCATCGTCGGCGATCCCTGCACGGCGGTGCGCTGCAGGAAATGCTTGACCGCGCGGATGCCGCCCAGCTCCTCGCCGCCGCCGGCGCGCCCCGGGCCGCCATGCTTGAGCTGCGGCAGCGGCGAGCCATGGCCGGTCGAATCGACCGACGCCTCGCGATCGAGCACCAGCACGCGGCCATGGTGCGAGGCCGCCACCGGCACCGCATACGCCGCGATGCGCGGATCCTTCGTCACCAGCGTGGCGACCAGGCTGCCCTTGCCTTTCGCCGCCAGCGCCAGGGCCTCGTCGATGCCGTCCGCATTGTCGTCATACGTCATCAACGTGCTGACCGGGCCGAACGCCTCGACATCGTGCACGGCGTCGTTGTCCATCGCGTTGTGGCACATGACCAGCGTGGGCGCGAAGAACGCGCCGTCCTGCACGCCGTCGCCCACCAGCTGCAGCTCGCCGCCGTGCAGCAGCTCGTTCCCGGCCAGCAGCCGCTCGACCTGCGCGGCCACGTCGCGTTGCTGGTCCTTCGACGCCAGGGCGCCCATGCGCACGCCTTCCACGGAAGGATCGCCGACGGTGATCTTCGACAGCCGCTCGCGCAGCCGCTGCGCCACCGCGTCGGCCTGGCTGCGCGGCACGATGACGCGCCGGATCGCGGTGCACTTCTGCCCCGCCTTGCCGGTCATCTCGCGCACCACTTCCTTGACGAAGAGATCGAATTCCGGATCGTCCGGCGTCACATCCGGCGCCAGGATCGCGCAGTTCAGCGAATCGGCTTCGGCCGTGAACGGCACCGAACTGGCGATCAGGTTGCGGTTCGAGCGCAGCTTCTGCGCCGTGTCGGCCGAGCCGGTGAACGTGACGGCATCGAAGCCGGTCAGCCGGTCCAGCAGGTCGCCGGTGCCGCCGACGATCAGCTGCAGCGCGCCGTCCGGCAGCAGGCCGGATTCATGCATCATCCTTACCAGTGCCTCGGTTACGTAGCTGGTGGCGGTGGCTGGTTTGCCGATGCACGGCATCGCGGCCAGGAAACTGGGTGCGAACTTTTCCAGCAGGCCCCAGATGGGAAAGTTGAATGCATTGATGTGAACCGCCACGCCGCCGCGCGGCACCAGGATGTGCGTGCCGGAGAAGCCGCCGCGCTTGCCGAGCGCCAGCGCCGGGCCTTCGTGCAGCACGTTCGACGACGGCAGCTCGCGGCTGCCGATGCTGGCGTAGGCGAACAGCGTGCCGATACCGCCTTCCACGTCCACCCAGCTGTCCGGCCGTGTGGCGCCGGTGAAGCGGGAGATTTCGTACAGCTGCTCCTTGCGCTCCATCAGGTACACGGCGAGCGCCTTCAGCCGCGCGGCGCGGCCCTGGAAGTCCAGCGCCATCAGCGCCGGGACGCCGGTCCTGCGGCCATAGTCCAGCACTTCGCCGAAATCGATCGATTCGGCATGCGTATGGTAGATCAGGCTGTTGTTCAGCGCGCTGTGCAGCGGCTGGCGCGCTTCCTTGCCGTGCCAGCGGCCGCCGATAAAACTTTGCAAAGTACCCATCTTCGTCTCCGTTCAGCTTGTTTTCTTGTGCACGTGCAGCGGCACGCTGCTTTCCCAGGCGATGCGCGGGCGGTCCGGCTCCGGTTCGGTGAACGCCTCGACCTCGTGCATCGTTTCGCGCGAGCGCACCGCCAGCTCGTGGTACTGCGCGGTGCCGACATTCTTCCAGGCGATCTCGGCATCGCTGACTTCGCGCACGATCCGCGCCGGCATGCCCATCACCATGCTGCGCGGCGGGATCTGCATGGCCGCCTTGACGAAACTCATGGCCGCCACGATGCTTTCGCTGCCGACCACCGCGTTGTCCATCACCACGGCGTTCATGCCGACCAGCGCGTTGCGCCCGATCCGGCAGCCGTGCAGCACGGCGCCGTGGCCGATATGGCCATCCACCTCGACAACCGTGTCGCAGTCCTGGAAACCGTGCATCACGCAGCCATCCTGCAGGTTCGCGCCCTCTTCCAGGACCAGCCGGCCGAAGTCGCCGCGCAGCGATGCCAGCGGCCCGACATAGCAGCGCGGCCCGACGATCACGTCGCCGATCAGCACCGCGGTGGGGTGCACATAGGCCGTCGGGTGCACGACCGGTCGCACGCCATTGATCTCATAGACCCGCACCTTTTCATAGACCCGAACTTTTTCATTGGCCATCGGTTCAGCTCCTCGGCCGCTTGTCGATCACGCGGCGTGCCTTGCCCGTCAGCGTGCGCTCGATGCCGTCGGCGGCCACCACGCTGACGCGGGTGGACACGCCGACATGGGTCTTGATGCAGCGTTCCAGCTCATTGGCCAGCTCCTTGGCCAGCGCAGCGGCTTCGCCTCCTGCCACATCGGGGCGCAGTTCGGCCACCACCTCCAGCTGGTCCAGGTGCCCCTCGCGGGTGACGACCAGCTGGTACTGCGGCGCCAGCTTCGGCATCCCGAGGATCAGCTCCTCGATCTGCGTGGGGAACACGTTCACGCCGCGGATGATCAGCATGTCGTCCGACCGGCCGGTGATCTTGCCCATGCGGCGCATGGCGCGCGAGGTCGGCGGCAACAGCCGGGTGAGGTCGCGCGTCCGGTAGCGGATCACCGGCATCGCCTCCTTCGTCAGCGAAGTAAACACCAGCTCGCCCTCTTCTCCTTCCGGCAGTACCTCGCCGGTTTCCGGGTCGATGATCTCCGGGTAGAAATGGTCTTCCCAGATGACCGGGCCATCCTTGCTCTCGATGCATTCGCTGGCGACGCCGGGGCCCATCACTTCCGACAGGCCATAGATGTCGACCGCGTCGATGCCGGCACGCGCCTCGATCTCGCGGCGCATTGCATCGGTCCACGGTTCGGCGCCGAAAATGCCCACCTTCAGCGACGATGCCGCCGGGTCGATGCCCTGTTTCTGGAATTCCTCGATGATGTTCAGCATGTACGACGGCGTGACCATGATGATCGACGGCTCGAAGTCGCGGATCAGTTGCACCTGCTTCTCGGTCTGCCCGCCGGACATCGGGATCACCGTGCAGCCGAGCCGCTCGGCGCCGTAGTGCGCGCCCAGGCCGCCGGTGAACAGGCCGTAGCCGTACGAGATGTGCACCATGTCGCCGGCCCGGCCGCCGGCCGCGCGGATCGAGCGCGCCACGACATTCGCCCAGGTGTCGATATCGTTCTGCGTGTAGCCGACCACGGTGGCCTTGCCGGTGGTACCGCTGGACGCGTGGATGCGCACCACCTGTTCGCGCGGCACCGCGAACAGCTTGAACGGGTAATTGTCGCGCAGCGTCTTCTTGTCGGTGAACGGGAATTTCGCCAAGTCGGCCAGCGAGTGCAGGTCTTCGGGATGCACGCCCCTGGCGTCGAATGCGGCGCGGTAGTGCGGCACATTCTCATAGGCGTGCCGCAGCGTTTTCTTCAGGCGTTGCAGCTGCAGCGCCTGCAGCTCGTCGCGGCTGGCGCGCTCGATCGGCTCCAGGTCGGCGGGCGCGGGATTGCGTTGGACCATTTCGTCTCCTCAGTTTTATGTAGGACCTCAGACGACCGTGCCGCCCACCCGGTGCGACTTGCCCCGGAACGTGGCGAGCAGCCGGCCTTCCTGGTTGACGACGTTGACGTCGTAGATGCCGGTCTTGCCGGCAAGCGCCCGCTCGACCGCCTCGGCGGTGAGCAGGTCGTCCTGGCGGCCGGGCGCCAGGTAGTCGATCGTGCAGCCGGCCCCCACCGTATTGTGGTTATGGCTGTTGCAGGCGAAGGCGAACGCGCTGTCCGCCAGGGTGAAGATGAAGCCGCCGTGGCAGGTGCCGTGCCCGTTGAGCATGTCGCCGCGCACGCGCATCGACATGCGGGCATAGCCGGGGCGGATCGCATCGAGCGTCATGCCCAGGCCCTGGCTGGCGGGATCGCGCCCGAACATCGCCGCGCCGGCCGCTTCGGCCAGCGCCTGCGGGTCGGCATGTATGTCCGAATGTACGTCGGCATGCAAGTCGGGACGCAGCCCGGGCTGGTACGCATCATTCGGCATGGATGGCCTTTCCGCTGGCTTGCCGGCGGCGCAGCAGCGGCGACACGCGGTAGCGGTCTTCGCCATACGCGGCGGCGAGATTGTCGAGCACCGTGACGATGTGGCCTGGGCCCAGCGCATCGGCCCAGGCCAGCGGCCCGCGCGGGTAGTTGACGCCCTTCTGCATCGCCATGTCCACGGCGGCGGCGCTGCACACGCCCTGGTGCACCGTATCGGCCGCCTCGTTGGCCAGCATCGCCACGGTACGCATCACGGCCAGGCCGGGCACGTCATCCAGCCGCGTCACCGTGAAGCCGGCCGACTGGAACAGCGCCACCGCCGCCTGGTAGGCCGCTTCGCCGCACTGGTCGGCACGGGCCACGGCGATACGCGTGGCGCTGGCGGCATCGAGCACGAGATCGAACACCACGGTGTCGTCATGCCCGTTGGCGCGGGCGCGCGCCGTGGCGGTGCGGCCGTCCGTCAGGTAGATCGCCGCGCCGTTGCAGTGGAACGCGGGCGCTTCGCCATGCTGGTGGCCCTCGGCCGACGTGCGCCGCGTCACATGCATGCCGTGCGCTTCGAAGCGCGCCAGCATCGGCGCCGTCGGCGTGCTGCCGGCGCCTGCCTCCAGGCTGTAGCCGACATATTCCGGTCGCGGGCAGTTCGGCTCCTGCCTGGCCTGCACCGGCACCGCGTTGTCGGCATAGCGGTAGAACCCGCGGCCCGCCTTGCGGCCGAGGAAACCGGCATCGACCATCTCGCGCTGCAATACCGACGGCGTGAAGCGCGGATCGCCGAAATATGCGTCGAACACGGACCGGGTGACCGCATAGTTGACGTCATGCCCGATCAGGTCCATCAGTTCGAAAGGCCCCATGCGGAAGCCGCCCGCCTCGCGCATTACCGCGTCCAGCGTGGCGGTATCGGCAGCGCCTTCGTTCAGCAGCCGCCACGCCTCGGCGTAGTACGGCCGCGCAACGCGGTTGACGATGAAGCCCGGCGTGGACTTGGCGTGCACCGGGATCTTGCCCCAGGCGAGCGCGGTATCCTGCACGGCCTGCGCCGCGGCGGCGTCGGTGGCCAGGCCGCTGACCACTTCCACCAGCGCCATCAGCGGCACCGGGTTGAAGAAGTGCATGCCGACCAGTCGTTCCGGACGGCGCAGCGGCGCGGCGATCGCGGTAACCGAGATCGACGACGTGTTGGTGGCGAGGATCGCATCGTCCGCGACGAGACCTTCCAGCGCGGCGAACAGCGCACGCTTGGCGTCGAGGTCCTCGACGATCGCCTCGATCACGAGCGCGGCATCGGCCAGGCCGTCCAGCGATGCCGCGGCGTGCAGCCGGCCACGGGCGGCTGCGGCATCGGCATCGCTCATCCGGCCTTTCGCGGCCAGCTTGCCGAAGGTGCCGGCGATATCGTCGAGGGCCTTGTCCAGCGCCTCGGGCCGGGCATCGTACAGCCGGACGGTGTAGCCGGCGGCGGCCGCCACCTGGGCGATGCCGGCGCCCATGGCGCCGCTGCCGACCACGGCGATGATGCTGTGCTTGTCGAGCCTGGCCATCATTCCCCCTTGAAGTGCGGCGTGCGCTTGGCCACGAAGGCGGCCACGCCCTCGCGGTAGTCATGGCTGTTGCCCAGTTCGCGCATCATGTCGGTTTCCAGCTTCAGCTGGGCATGCAGCGAATTGCAGGTACTGAGCTGCATCGCCCGTTTCGTGAACGCCAGGCCCTTGGTGGGGGCGCAGGCGAAGTGCTCGGCCATGGCCATGGCTTCGGTCATCAGCGCGTCGTCCGGCAACGCCTTCCAGATCAGGCCCCACTGCTCGGCGCGGTCGGCGGACAGCTTCTCGCCCAGCATCGCCAGCCCCATCGCCCGCGCCGGGCCGACCAGCCGCGGCAGGTGCCAGGTGCCGCCCGTGTCCGGGATCAGGCCCAGCTTGCAGAACGATTCGATGAACGTTGCCGATTTCGCCGCCAGCACGATGTCGCAGGCCAGCGCCAGGTTGGCGCCGGCACCGGCCGCCACGCCGTTGACGGCGCAGATCACCGGCATCGGCAGGTCCTTGATCGCCATGACCAGCGGGGCGTAGTATTTTTCCACGGACTCGCCCAGGTCGACCGGCTCGCCGCCCGGCGCCACCGCGCGGTCCGACAGGTCCTGCCCGGCGCAAAAGCCGCGCCCGGCGCCGGTCAGCACCAGCACGCGCACGGTGCTGTCGGCGCGGATCCGCGCGAACGCGTCGCGCACCTCGAGGTGCATCGCCTGCGTGAAGCTGTTCAGCTTTTCGGGGCGGTTCAGCGTGAGTGTCGCGATGCCGCCTTCGATGCCGAACAGGATGTTTTCATAGGTCATGTGGTCTCCTCCGCGTTGCCCCCCACGGGAAAAACTGGGGCCAGTGGTCTTG
>DASVVD010000360.1:0-15501 GCA_036386715.1 Pseudoduganella sp. | reverse complement strand
GTATCGACCAGCCAGATCCCGGACCCAAGGCTGGCAGGTGACAGCATGCATTGTGCTACCGGGCAGGGCAATAACGTTGCAGCTGCGCGGGCCGCAACTTACGCCACGGCCGCCCGGCCTGTAAAATAGCGCCTTCCGCCGTCCCCTTTCCGTGAGCCCCATGAGCACCAGCACTCTCGACCAGCCAGTCACCCTCCCTGTGATTTTGCCAGATGAGCCAGCCGCGCCGGCCGGCCCGGATTTCGTCCACCTGCGGGTGCACTCGGAGTATTCGATCGTCGACGGCCTGGTGCGCATCGACGACGTGGTGAAAGCGGCCGCCAAGGACAAGCAGGGCGCGCTGGCCGTGACCGACCTGTCGAACCTGTTCGGCATGGTCAAGTTCTACAAGACGGCGCGCGGCAAGGGCGTGAAGCCCGTGATCGGCTGCGAAGTGTGGATCACCAACGACGACAACCGCGAAAAACCGTGCCGCCTGCTGCTGCTGGCCAAGAACCGCGTGGGCTACCTGCAGCTGTGCGAACTGCTGTCGATGGCCTGGCTGACCAACCAGTACAAGGGCCGCGCCGAACTGCGCACCGAATGGCTGCAGGCGCTGAAGGACCAGACCTATGACGTGATGCCCGGCGAAAGCGGTGCCAACGGCCTGATCGTGCTGTCCGGCGCGCAGTTCGGCGATGTCGGCTGCGCGATCGACAACGGCAACCTGGAACTGGCCGAGAAGAATGCGCAAAAGTGGTCGGCCATCTTCCCCGGCCATTTCTATATCGAGATCCAGCGCGCCGGCCAGCCCAACCAGGAGGCGCAGGTGCGCCAGTCGGTGGCGCTGGCGGCCAAGCTGCGCCTGCCGGTGGTGGCCACGCACCCGGTGCAGTTCATGTCAAAGGAAGAATTCATTGCGCACGAGGCGCGCATCTGTATCGCCGAAGGCGAAATGATCGCCAACGCGAAACGGCCGAAACGCTTCAACGAACAGATGCGCTTCCTGACGCAGGAAGAAATGGCGATCCTGTTCGAAGACCTGCCGGCCGCGCTGCAGAACTCGGTGGAAATCGCCAAGCGCTGCAACGTCACGCTGACGCTGGGCAAGCCGCAGCTGCCGAACTTCCCCACGCCGGGCATGACGATCGATGAATTCCTGATCGCCGAAACGAAAAAGGGGCTGGAAAAACGGCTCGAACACCTGTACCCCGACCCGGTGCAGCGCGAAAAGCAGCGCCCGCGCTACGAGGAGCGGCTGGAGTTCGAGAACAACACGATCATCAACATGAAGTTCCCGGGCTACTTCCTGATCGTGGCCGAGTTCATCCAGTGGGCCAAGGACAACGGCGTGCCGGTCGGGCCGGGCCGGGGCTCGGGTGCGGGCTCGCTGGTGGCCTACTGCCTGCTGATCACCGACCTGGACCCGCTGCGCTACAACCTGCTGTTCGAGCGTTTCCTGAACCCGGAACGGGTATCGATGCCCGACTTCGACATCGACTTCTGCCAGGAAGGCCGCGACCGCGTGATCCAGCACGTGAAGGAGCTGTATGGCAAGGAGGCGGTCTCGCAGATCGCCACCTTCGGCACGATGGCCGCCAAGGGCGCGATCCGCGACGTTGGCCGCGTGCTCGATTTCGGCTACAACTTCTGCGACGGCATCTCGAAGCTGATTCCGTTCAAGCCGGGCAAGCCGGTGACGATCGCCGACGCCATCGACGAGGAGCCGCTGCTCAAGGAGCGCCTCGAGAACGAGGAGGAAGTGCGCCAGTTGCTCGACCTTGCGCAGCAGGTGGAAGGCATCACCCGCAACATCGGCATGCACGCCGGCGGCGTGCTGATCGCGCCGGGCAAGCTGACCGACTTCTGCCCGCTGTACACGCAGGGCGGCGATGGCGGCGTGGTGTCGCAGTACGACAAGGACGACGTGGAGGCCGTGGGCCTGGTGAAGTTCGACTTCCTGGGCCTGACCACGCTGACGATCCTGGACCGCGCGGTGAACTACATCCGCGAACTCGATCCGGCGATGAAGGACTTCGACCTGGCTTCGCTGCCGCTGGACGACCGCGGCTCGTACGACCTGCTGACCAAGGCCAAGACCGTAGCCGTGTTCCAGCTGGAGTCGCGCGGCATGCAGGGCATGCTGAAGGATGCGCGCCCCGACCGCTTCGAAGACATCATCGCGCTGGTGGCGCTGTACCGCCCGGGCCCGATGGACCTGATTCCCGACTTCTGCAAGCGCAAGCACGGCGAAAAGTTCGACTACCCGGACCCGCGCACCGAGGGCATCCTGTCCGAGACCTACGGCATCATGGTCTACCAGGAGCAGGTGATGCAGATGGCGCAGATCATCGGCGGCTACTCGCTGGGCGGCGCCGACATGCTGCGCCGCGCGATGGGCAAGAAGAAGGCCGAAGAGATGGCCGAGCACCGCGAGATCTTCCGCAAGGGTGCCGGCGAGCGCGGCCTGACCACCGAGAAGGCCGACGAGATCTTCGACCTGATGGAAAAGTTCGCGGGCTATGGCTTCAACAAGTCGCACGCCGCCGCCTACGCGCTGCTGTCGTACCACACGGCCTACCTGAAGCAGCACCACACGGCCGCGTTCATGGCGGCCAACATGTCGCTGACGATGGACGACACGGAAAAGGTCAAGATCCTGGTCGAGGATTCGATCGAGGTGTGCGGCCTGAAGATCCTGCCGCCGGACATCAACCTGTCGTCGTATCGCTTCCGCCCGGACGGCCCGGCGCCATCGATCACCGGCAAGAAGGTGACCAATATCCGCTACGGCCTGGGCGGCGTGAAGGGCGCAGGCCAGAACGCGATCGAGGCGATCATCGCCGCGCGCGAGGCCGATGGTCCGTTCACCAGCCTGTTCGACTTCTGCAAGCGCGTCGACAAGCGCCAGATCAACCGCCGCACCATCGAGGCGCTGATCCGCGGTGGCGCCTTCGATACCTTCGGGGTCGACCGTTCGGTGCTGTTTGCCTCCGTGAGCTTCGCCATGGAATGTGCCGAGCAGGAACTGAAGGCCGCCAACCAGGTGAGCCTGTTCGGTGGCGACGACAGCGACCTGGTCGCGCCGCCCGAATACGTGCAGGCCACCGCTTGGACCGACCGCCAGAAGCTGGCCGAGGAAAAGATCGCGCTGGGCTTTTACCTGTCCGGCCACATGTTCGATTCGTATGCGGCCGAGGCGCGGCGCTTTGCCCGCACCAAGCTCTCCGAACTGGAACCGTCGCGCGAACCACGCATGATGTGCGGCGTGATCACCGGCATCCGCACGCAGATGACACAGCGCGGCAAGATCCTGATCGTGAGCCTGGACGACAAGAGCGCCGTGGTCGAAGTCACCGTCTACAACGAGATCTTCGAAGCCAACAAGAAGGCGTTCAAGGAAGACGAATTCCTGGCCGTGACCGGCAAGGTATCGGAAGACCGCTTCACCGGCGGCCTGCGCATCTCGGCCGAAAAGGTCTACGACATCGTGGCCGCCCGTCTGCAGTTCGGCCGCCAGATGGGCTGGCTGCTGCCGGGCGCCGTGCCGCCGGCGAAACTGCAGGAAGTGCTGGCCCCGTACCGCGACGACTACGGCCTGCCGGTGCAGATGCGCATCAAGCCGCAAGGCATCGACTGCACCATGCAACTGGGCGACGACTGGCGCGTGGCGCCGTCCGACGAACTCACGCTGGCGCTGGAGCAGGTGCTGGGCGCGAAGGACGTGGCGGTCGAGTACTAAACCAAAAACCCGGGACAGCCGGGTCGCCGTACCGCCCCTGTTTTAAGGAAATTTCTTAAAAACAAGGGACTGTCCCGGGTTTTGTCGGGTTTTGGTTTTACCCTTTCTGCGGCAGCCGCACGGCGGTTACCACGTTCCGCACGAAGGCCTTCATGTCGAACCGGTTGTCGAATGCTGCGATGGCCCGGTCGGCCATCTGCGCGGTGTAGGGCGCATCGTCGAGCAAACGCGCGATGGCGGCGCGCATTGCGGTGGCGTCGCCTTGCGGCACGAGCAGGGCCTCGTTGCCGTCGCTGACATAATCCTCGACGGTAAGCGTGCGCGTGATCACGGTGGCCTTGTTGAAGGCCATGGCCTGCAACAGCACCATCTGGCCGGCCGAGATGTCGGCCACGCCCAGCGGCACCACCACGAAGCGCGCGTTCTTCAGCTGTTCGACGTAGTCGCCGTCATAGCAGTTGCGCAGCACCTTGACGTTGGGCGGGATCGTGAGCCCGGCAAGCGGCTTGTCGTTGTCGCACACCACATGCAGGTCGATCGGCAGCCCGGCCATGGCTTCGAACAGCGTGCCGTAGTCGCGGCCGGAACGGCCGGCGGTCAGGATATAGGGGGAAGTCGACGCTTCGGGCAACACCTCGCGGCCGTGGATGTGCGTGCCGTGCGGAATATAGACTACCTCGGTACGGCCATTGGCGAACAGCTCGCTGTAGCGTTCGCGCTCCTTCTTCGAATGGCAGATCACCTTGTCCACGAACGACATCACGAAGCGGAAATACAGCAGCCGCAGCCTGTTCTGCAGCGGGTGCGGGCGCGGCGTGAGGATGAACCCCAGCAGCACGATCTGCGTGCGGCGCGAGAACAGCGCGCGCAGCGGCGCGAAGACCAGCACTTCGATATCCGAGCCCAGCACCACCGCTTCGGGATGCGTGCGGCTGGTAATCAGCGAGCGGATGGCGGCGCGCAGCGCGAACCAGGCCAGCTTGGGCCAGCCGACGAACAGCAGCTTCAGGCGGGAGTGGTAGCGAAACCGCACGTCGTCCGCGAACAGCCGGTACTCGACGCCAAGTTCCTTCAGACCGAGGGCGAACGGCGATCGCGTGCCGTCCTTGGTATAGGTGGGGAAGAAGTGGATCACGGCAGGCCCTGTCGCGGTGGAGTTGACCAATAGGAGTTACCAATTATACAAGGTGAACTCCACGGTCACTCCGCGGCCAGGGCCGGCTGTTGCGCGAGCACAGCGCGGGCGCGTGCAGGATTGCCGGTAGACCGGGTCCCGTCGGCGCGCACACACATGTGCTTACATGAATTACAGTTGCTTACATGTCTTTCAGGCTGGTGATCGCATAGCCCTTGGTCCCGAGCTGTTCGGACAGGTGTTCGATGTGGAAGTCCGGAAGGGTCTCGGCTTCATCGTCGACTTCGAGCGCCTTGGCGTCCGGCTCCCAGTCGGTATTGATCGCCTCTTGCGGAATCGGCTTTCCTTCCGGCACGGCCAGATAGGAAAAGATGCCATCGTGTTCGGGTCGTCGGTAAATGTCCAGGCGCATTGCGGTTTCTCCTTGTGGTTTGCTCAAACGCCAGCTTGGCAGTACCCGCGTGCAAGATCAGTTCGGTACCGCACATGCCGCCGTTGCCCGACGATTGTACTCCCGGGTTGCCTGACCGGGAGTTCCGGTTGGCAGGGGGCTGGTGCGCCAGCGAGTCGCGGCAAGTACCGGTTTGTCGACGGTTTTCTGACCCGGTTTGCCGGCTCGGGCCGCCACTCGGCCAGTCACTCGGCTAGCCGCTCAGGTGGCCAATTCTTCCAGGCCGGCCTTCGCCCGGATGGTGCCGTCCGCGGCGCGCTGCAGTACGACCTTGCGGTTCGACGTGGTCTGGTCGCGCGGGTTCTCGTGATGCCACAGGTGATAGACCTCGGTGGCGAATGCGCCATCCTTGCGCAGCACGCCGGCGTTGAACAGCCGTACCACCAGGTCCGAGTCCTCGTGGCCCCAGCCGGTAAAGCTCTGGTCGAAGCCGTTCACGCGATCCAGGTCGCTGCGCCAGACGGCCAGGTTGCAGCTCTTGATGCGGCGCCACGTGAACTTGCGCCGTTCGCGCCCCACGTCCGGCAGCACCAGCACGGTTTGCAGGAACTTGTTGAAATGACCACCCAACCGCAGGCGCAGCCGTTCGCTCCAGCGCAGGCGGTGCAGGTCGATATGCGCGTCGAGCAGGGTGCGCGTGTACTGTTCGGACATCAGCACGCGGCTGCCGGAAACGATGAATCCCCGTTTTGCCAGCTTGCGGTGCTGCGACACGAAATTTTTTTCGGGAATGCAGTCGCCATCCAGGAAAACGATGTAGTCGCCACTGGCGGCCAGCGTGCCGAGGTTGCGCACGCGCGCGGCGCGAAAGCCTTCGTCGGGCTGCCACACATGCCGCAGCGGCACGGGCGCGCGGGCGCACAGGGCCGCCACGCAGTCCCGCGTGTTGTTCGTGGAGCCGTCATCAGCGATAATGATTTCGTAATGCGGGTCATCCTGTGCAAAGCAGGCTTCGATCACGGCCGTCAGCGCGTCCGGGCGGTTATAGGTCGTGACAATGACAGAAATTTTTGACGCTGGTTGCATGCAGTCGGCGCGCCCTACAAGAACATTGATGAATAAAACTTTAGCCAGGCACGCCGGTGTAACGGGTATCACCGCTTTCGCAGTCGACGGCCTGGTCTTCCTCCTGCCTTTCCTGACCCTGATCACCAATGCCGGCGTGGGGCTGTGCAGCTTTGGCTTCCTGCTGGTGGCAATCTGGTGCCACCGGCGCGGGTTGCCGGAGTTCCGGCGCCATCTTAACGATATCCGCGGCGTTTTGACAGCCTTCGCGCTGGCCTGCCTGTTCGCCGGCGTGTCCGTGCTGCTGCATGACGGGATCATTCTGCGCAACTGGGAGAAGCCCGGCAGGATGCTGCTTGCCGCCACGGCGCTGATCGCGGTGCTCGCATGCCGCCCCAGCCGCAAGGCCTTGTGGTGGGGGCTGATCGGCGGCGCCGTCAGCGGTGCCTGCGTGGCCGGCTACCAGCGCTGGGTGCTCGGCATCGACCGCCCGGGCGGGCTGATGAATGCCATCACGTTCGGCGACATCGTGCTGTGCATGGGCCTGATGTGCCTGGCGGCGGTACTCGATTTCCGTGGCCGCCAACGCCTCTGGCCGGCATTGGGCGTGGTGGCCGGCCTGGTCGGCATGCTGGCCACCGGCACGCGCGGCGGCTGGGTGACGATCGTGTTCGCGGCGCTGCTGTTCCTGAAATATGGCCACTTTTTCCGCGGCCGGTTCGCCAAGGGCGCCGCCTCGCTGGTGGCGGTGCTGATGATCGGCGCCTATTTCGTGCCGCAGACCGGCGTGAGCGAACGGCTGGGGCAGGGCGTGGGCGACGTGCAGACCTATTTCACTGGCGGCAGTGCCTTCACCAACGTGGGCGTGCGGCTCGAGTTGTGGAAGGGTGCCACGCTGCTGGTGGCGCGCCATCCGTGGATGCCGAGCAGCCAGGAACAGGTCAGGGCCGAGCTGGGCGAACTGGTCAAGGCCGGCACGCTGCAGCCATTCGTGCTCGATGCCGAGCATTTCCATAACGATGTGCTGCAGGCGCTCGTGTTCGGCGGCGTGCTGGGGCTGTTGTGCTGGTTCGGCACGCTGCTGCTGCCGTTCCTGTTCTTCCTGCGCATGCTGCACACGCACGAATCGGCGCCGCCGGGGCTGGTGGCCGCGGCACTGGCGGGGCTGCTGCTCGTGCTGAGCTACTTCAGCTTCGGGCTGACGGAAGTGATCTTCTGGTCCACCCGCAGCGCGATGTTCTATGCGCTGATGCTGTTCGTGCTGATGGGCCTGTGCCTGAACGCCAAGGAAGGAAAGCAGTGATGCCGCAGCATTTCTCCCCCGGCTTGCCGCGCATTTTGATCATTTCGCCCAACTGGATCGGCGATGCCGTGATGGCGCAGCCGCTGCTGCAACGGCTGCGGGCCACGTATCCGGACCGCCCGATCGACGTGCTGGCGCCGCCGCCGGTGGCGCCGGTGTGGCGGCAGATGCGCGAAGTCGATGAGGTCATTCCCACCACGTTCCGCCATGGCGCACTGCAGTTGCGCGAGCGCTGGCGCCTGGCGCGCGAACTGAAGCGCCGCGGCTACGCCGAAGCCTACGTGTTGCCGAACACGCTGAAATATGCGCTGATCCCGTGGCTGGCCGGCATCGCCCGCCGGGTCGGCTACAAGGGTGAAAGCCGATACGGCCTCATCAATGTAATGCACCACGACGACGTGCCGCCGCGCCCGATGGTGCCGTTCTACGCCGCACTGGCCAACGCGCCGGCGGCGCCGCTCGCGCCCGCGCCGCGGCCGTCCCTGCAGGTGACGCGGGAGCAGGTGGCCGCCGCGTGTGCCAAGGCGGGGCTGGCGCCCGAACGGCCGCTGGTGGTGTTTGCCCCGGGCGCCGAGTTCGGTTCGGCCAAGCGCTGGCCGCCGGGCCATTTCGCCGCGCTGGCGCAGGCCATCGTGGCACAGGTGCCGCTGGCGCAGGTTGCTCTGCTGGGCTCGCCCAAGGACCGCGCCGTGTGCGACGAGATCGTGAGCGCGCTGGCCGGCACGCCGGCCGCGCCCGCGGTGGCGAACGTCGCCGGCCAGACCAGCCTGGCCGAAGCGGTGGCCCTGATCGGCCACAGCGCCGCCGTGGTCAGCAACGATTCCGGCCTGCTGCACGTGGCCTCCAGCCTGGACCGCCCGGTGGTGGCCATCTACGGCCCCACCGACCCGGACCATGCGCCGCCGTTTTCCACCGTGGCGGCGGCACTGTCGCTGCGGCTCGACTGTTCGCCATGCCGCCAGCGCGAATGCCCGCTGGGCCACCACGACTGCATGCGCAAGCTCGACGCCGCGACCGTGTGGCACACCCTGCAACCGATGCTGCCAGCGGCCGCGCCGGCCTGATCGCGCTTGCCGGCGTTGACAATGGCGGTGAAGCGGCTGCCGATCACCTTCTGGACCACGCTGTTCGTCACGCTCGTGTGCGTGGCACTGGTGGCACTCGATATCGAACGCAGCTGGGTTGCCCGCAAGGTGCTGCTGGAGCAGGCCGAGCGCAACGCCACCAACCTGGCGCGCGCGATGAGCGGCCAGGCCGACGACACGCTGCGGGGTGCCGATACCACCCTGGCCGACCTGAAGGAGCGCATCGAGACCGACGGCAGCGGCCCGCGCGAACTGCAACGGCTGAACGGGCTGATGGCCAGCCACGTGCGGGCGCTGCGGCAGCTGAACGGCCTGTCCTTCTACGATGAAACGGGCCGGCGGCTCGTCAGCTTCCTGCCGCAGCCGCACCGCGAGGCGAGCGTGACCGACCGGGATTACTTTACGCATCACGAGCAGCGCGCGGGCGACGGCCTCCACATCGGCAAGCCCGTCCTCAGCCGGCTCACCGGCGCATGGGTGATCCCGCTGTCGCGGCGCGTCGACAAGGCTGACGGCAGTTTCGGCGGCGTGCTGGTGGCCACGGTCGACATCGGCTACTTTCGCGACTTCTATGCCAGTTTCGACATTGGCCGCCACGGTGCCGTGGCGCTGCTGTCCAACGACGGCATGCTGCTGGTGCGGCGGCCCTACCGGCAGGACCGCATCGGCAGCGGCATCGCCGGCACGCCGCTGTACCGCGCCTATACCGGCGTGGCCAGGAGCGGCATCGGCGAATTCCGCTCGACCCAGGATGGCGAAGTACGCCTGAACAGCTACCGCCCGCTGCGGCATTACCCGCTGTTCGTGACGGCTGCGCTGTCGAAGGAAGAAGTGCTGGCCCACTGGTGGCGCGACACGCTGGTGCGCACGGCCGGCGTGCTGGTGCTGGCCGGCTTGCTGGCCCTGTTCGGCCGGCGCCTGGTGCGGCAGATGCGCCAGCGGCTGCAGGCGGAAGCGGAACTGCGCGAGGCGCGCGATGCGCTGGCGGACCTGAACGCCACGCTGGAAAAGCTGGCGTTGCAGGACGGCCTGACCGGCCTGGCCAACCGCCGCCAGTTCGATGTCTCGCTCGGCAACGAGTTCAGCCGCGCGGCGCGGCAGGGCACGCCGCTGGGGCTGGCAATGATCGATGTGGACAATTTCAAGGCCTATAACGACCGCTACGGCCACAGCGCCGGTGACGATTGCCTGCGCGCGGTGACCCGTGCGATCCGCCAGCAGACACCGAAGCGGGCCGGCGACCTGGCCGCGCGCTATGGCGGCGAGGAGATGGCGGTGCTGTTGCCGAACACGGATACGGCAGGCACCGCGGCGGTGGCCGGGCAGATGCGCGCGGCGGTGGAAGCACTGCAGCTGCCGCATGCCGGCAGCCCGCTGGGCATCGTGACCATCAGTTGTGGCATTGCATCGATCGTGCCACGCCGCGGCGTCGACGCTGCGGCGCTGCTGGTCGAATGCGCCGACGCGGCGCTGTATGCCGCCAAGGATGCCGGCCGCAACTGCGTGCGGTGGCACGGCGATGCCGGCGGCAGCTGAGGCCGGCTCAGTCCACCAGCTTCAGCTGCAGCGCCCATGGCCAGACCTGCTGCCGGCCCACGGTCTCCCGTTTGACCACGATGGCGGCGGACAGGTTGTCGTCGATGCACGCGGTGAGCTCGTCGATCCGGCCGAGAATGACTGCGCGTTGATCGGGATCGTTTTCCCACAGCAGTGTTTCCCAGCAGGCCATGACCGGCGCGCGCTCCATCATCACTTCGGGGTGGTTGAACAGCCAGCGCACGAAAGGCATGGTGTCGTCGTGTTCGTTCCACAGCGCGCCATGGTTTTGCATGTACTCGGCCGCTGCTTCCGGCAGCGTCGTATCGTCCGGGTGCCACATGACGAGCGGCGCGGGCGACGGATTGCCGCCCAGGATTTCCGCGATATAGGGATTGGTCACGAACCCGCGGCGCAATGCCGTGGCGGCCTCGACCCACTGACTTTTGCAGATATTGGCCAGCGCCAGTTCGTACCAGTAGGGCGGGTAGGTGTCGGCATGTCCGGTCAATACGGCAATGGCGCGTTCGAACTGTTCGTTGTTTCCCGACAGGCTGGCGCGCAGTGCCGCTGAACCGAGCAGGTAGCGCACGCCCTGGTTGTCGTTCGGATTCCGCAGCAGCATCTGCTCCATCAGTGCCGCCGCATCCTGGTGGCGGCGCAGTCGCACATAGGCCAGCACCGTGACGTGCATCAGGCGCAGGTAGGCGCGGTTGTCGATGTTGAACCACTCGATGCGGCCGGTAAAACTGTCCGGGATCAGGCGGTTGGCCACTGCCAGCCCGGCCAGCGCGGCATCGAGCGCCTGCTCCGGCTTGCCTTGCCGGTGCCAGTGGAAAGCCACCTGCGTGTGGGCGTCGATGAAGTCCGGCGCCTCGGCGACCAGCTCCTGCAACGCGGCCAGGTAGCTGGTATCGCCCAGCTGGCCGGTTTCGTGCCCGTCGAGAATGTCGTTGAACCGGCCCAGCAGCGGGCCGTATTTTTCGTCGGTGTAGCCGAATTCGCCCGATTCGGCGTCGATTGCTTCGAATTCGAGTGGCATGTCGTGCAAGGGGCGTGGTGGGTGACGCGCGCATGATAGCAGCCGACTTCGGTTGCCGATGGCGTGAAGCGTTTCGTGCGTGCTGCACTGGGAAGAAAGGCCGAGGAGCTGCGCGACCCGTTCGAACAAGGCAATACCAGGAAATCACCCGCCAGCGGTTCCTTGCTGGCGGAGTGGTGCAGCCAACGGATGTCAATCCCTGGCAGTCATCGATTCCGCTTACATCAAAATCACGTCATACTGCTCCTGGTGATACGAGGTCTCCACCTGCAATGAAATCTTCTTGCCGATGAAGTCGCCCAGCATCGCCAGGTGCTGCGATTCCTCTTCCAGGAACAGGTCGACCACTTCCTGCGAGGCGAGGATGCGGAATTCGCGGGGGTTGAACTGCTTGGCTTCGCGCAGCAGTTCGCGCAGGATTTCGTAGCAGACGGTGCGCGACGTTTTCACCTGGCCCTTGCCGGCGCAGGCGGGACAGGGTTCGCACAGGATGTGGGCCAGCGACTCGCGGGTGCGCTTGCGCGTCATCTCCACCAGGCCCAGCGCCGAGAAACCGCTGACGGAGACCTTGGTGCGGTCGCGCGCCAGCGCCTTCTTCAGTTCGGCCAGCACGGCATTGCGGTGCTCGGCGTTTTCCATGTCGATGAAATCGAGGATGATGATGCCGCCCAGGTTGCGCAGGCGCAGCTGGCGGGCGATCGCGTGCGCCGCTTCCAGGTTGGTCTTGAAGATCGTGTCGGCGAAATTGCGGCCGCCCACGTAGCCGCCGGTGTTGACGTCGATCGTGGTCATCGCCTCGGTCTGGTCGACGATCAGGTAGCCGCCGGATTTCAGGTCGACGCGGCGGCCCAGCGCGCGCTGGATTTCCTCTTCCACGCCATACAGGTCGAACAGCGGCCGTTCGCCGGTGTAGTGGTGCATGCGTGGCAGCACGCTGGGCGTGTAGGTCTGGCCGAATTCGGTGAGGCCGATGAAGTTCTCACGCGAATCGACCTGGATGGTGGCGGTATCTTCGTGCACGAAGTCGCGCAGCACGCGCTGGGCCAGCGACAGGTCTTGGTGCAGCAGGCTGGTGGGCGGCCGCGTGCGGGCGCCGTGCGTGATCGTGGCCCAGGTCTTGCGCAGGTAGTCGATATCGGCGGCCAGGTCGGCGTCGCTGGCATCCTCGGCCTGCGTGCGCACGATGAAGCCACCTTTTTCTTCCTTCGGCAGCAGGTCGTGCATGCGCTTGCGCAGCGCCTCGCGGCCGGATTCCTTTTCGATCTTCTGCGAAATGCCGATATGCGAATCCTGCGGCAGGTAGACCAGCATGCGGCCGGCGATCGAGATCTGCGTCGACAGGCGGGCGCCCTTGGTGCCGATCGGGTCCTTGATTACCTGCACCGTCAGCACCTGGCCGTCGAACAGCAGCTTCTCGATCGGCGTGGGGGCGGCGGTGGTACCGTCGTGCGGGCGGGCTTCCCAGATATCGGCCACGTGCAGGAACGCGGCGCGTTCCAGTCCGATGTCGATGAATGCCGACTGCATGCCGGGCAGCACGCGCACCACCTTGCCGGCGTAGACGTTGCCGGCAAGGCCGCGCGTGAGCGTGCGCTCGATGTGCAGCTCCTGCACGGCGCCTTGCAGTACCAGCGCCACGCGGGTTTCCTGCGGCGTGATGTTGATGAGGATATCTTCGCTCATGGCAGTTGCATCCCCGCCTGGCGCAGCAGCCTGGCCGTTTCGAACAGCGGCAGGCCCATGATGCCGGAGTGGCTGCCTTCGATATGCTCGATGAACATGGCGGCCAGGCCCTGGATGCCGTAGCCGCCGGCCTTGTCGTAGGGTTCCGTGGTGGCGCAGTAGGCCTGGATGTCGGCCGGCGACAGGTCGGCGAAACGCACTTGCGATATCTGCGTGAAGCTGTCGGAAAAGGTCAGGGTGCGCACCGCCACGGTGGTCAGCACCTGGTGCGTGCGGCCGGACAGCTGGCGCAGCATCGCTTCGGCTTCGGCCTTGCCGGCCGGCTTGCCGAGGATGGCGCCATCGATCGCCACCGTGGTATCGGCCGTCAGCAGGGGCCGTGGTTTCAGGTGGCGGCGGCGGCACAGGTCGAAGGCCATGTCGGCCTTTTCATTGGCCACGCGGCGCACGTAGGCTTCCGCCGGCTCGTTCGCCAGTACTTCCTCGGTCACGTCCGGCCCGCGCGGCCCGTCGCTGCGCAGCAGCATCAATTCGAAATCGACGCCGATCTGGCGCAGCAGCTCGCGGCGGCGCGGGCTTTTTGAAGCGAGGTAGAGTTTGCGTTCGGCCGGTATCATTGTTGTTTTATGAGCTCAAGCGTCCCGGCGACGCCGGGACTACACCCGATGATACGGGTGGTTCTGGGTGATTGTCCACGCACGGTAGAGCTGTTCGGCCAGCATCACGCGCACCACCCCATGCGGCAGCGTCATGCTGGAAATACGGATCAGCCCTTCGGCCCTGGCCTTCAGGCCGGGATCGAGGCCATCGGCGCCGCCGATCAGGAAGGCCGTGTCGCGGCCATTCTGCTGCCACAGCTCGAGCTGCTGCGACAGGCCCACGCTGGTCAGGTCCTTGCCCCGCTCGTCGAGCGCGATGATGCGCACCGATTTCGGCAGTGCGGCCTCGATGCGCTCGCGCTCGAGCGCCATCGCGGTGGCGGCGGTCTTGCTGCCGGACCGCTCGACGGGCTTGATTTCCTTCAGCACGATGCGCAGCTCGGGCGGCATGCGCTTCACGTATTCGGCAAAGCCGGTTTCGATCCACGCAGGCATCTTGTGCCCCACCGCAGCGATGATCAGCTGCATCTGGCGCTGCCCTTACTCTTCCGCGGCCGGCTTGCGAATGCGCTTGATCACGGTCTTGGCCGGGGCGCCCGGATCCTTGGCCTTGGCTTCCTTGGCGGCCTTGGCCGATGCCACGGAGGCCTTCGGTGCGGCAACCTTCACCTTCTTGCCTTCCGGCACCTCGACTTTCGGCGCGACTTTCTTGGCGGCGGCTTTCTTCGCCACGGCGCCCGCGGCGGCGGCAACCTTTGCCGTGCCAGGCTTGCGCGCGGCCGGGGTCTTCTTCTCGATCACCGGTTCGGCGGCCTTGGCGACCTTGCTCGCGGCCAGGTGGCCGGACTTCTTCGGCGCGGCTTCAGCGGCTTCGGCAGCCTTGCCTTCGGCCGTGGCCTTGCGTTTCGCGGCGCCCAGCTTGACCGGCTTCTCGCCCCAGATTTCTTCCAGGCGGTAGTAGGCGCGGATCGGCGCCTGCATGATGTGGACGATCATGTCGCCCAGGTCGACCAGCACCCATTCGCCGGTGTCTTCGCCTTCGACGCCGATGACGTCGCCGCCGGCTTCCTTCACCTTGTCACGCACCGAAGCGGCCAGCGCGCGGGTCTGGCGGTTCGAGGTACCGGAGGCGATGCAGATGCGGTCGAACAGGGCTGTTAGACCGGAGGTGTCGAAGACGGCGATGTCCTGGCCCTTCACATCTTCCAGTGCATCGACGACGAGGGCTTGCAGTTTTTTGATATCCATTCAGTTTTACTTCTTATAAAGATTATGTTGTTCGATATAGTCTAGCACCGGTGCCGGAATCGGCGAGCCGGTATCGAATTCGTAGTGGCCGGCATGGCCGGCCGCCAGCAGTTGCCGGAGGCGGGTGGATGAGATGTCCACCGCCAGGTCGGGTGCGATACAGGTTTGCCCGGCCGGCCGGCTGCACAGCCGTTCCACTGGCACGAGGCGGTTGCGGAATTGAGTGGCCACCGCGGCGGGAATACCTGGCCCGTCGAGCGTGAAACCGGGGCGGGCCGCCACGCACAGGTGTGCCAGCCCAAACAGATCATGCCAGTCGTGCCAGGTGTCCAGCCGCTGCAGCTGGTCGGCGCCCATCAGGAAGCACAGCGCGGCATCCGGGCCCAGTTCGGCGCGCAATGCGCGCAGCGTTTCAACCGTGTAGGTGGGCCGGCCCCGTTCGATTTCCTGCCGGTCGATCACCACGTGGCAGGGAAACCCGGCGAAAGCCAGCGCCGCCATGTCGGCGCGCTGTTCGGGCGTTGCCACCAGGCTGCTCTTCTGCCACGGCACGGTGGGAATCACGCGCAGCTCGCTCGCGCCCAGCAGGCGCGCGAACGTGGCGCCGAGCGCCACGTGGCCGTTGTGCACGGGATCGAAACTGCCGCCCAGCAGCAGGACACAGTGCGATGACGACTGCGGCGACGAATGAGG
>DASVVD010000359.1:0-4747 GCA_036386715.1 Pseudoduganella sp. | reverse complement strand
CGATCCGCTGCAGTGACGGCGAACTGGTGCAGTTCTACGTGGGCCTGCAGGCCGCCGGCGAACACAATGTGCGCAATGCGCTGGCCGCCGTGGCCTGCGCGGCCGCGGCCGGCATTTCGTTCGACCACATCAAGGCGGGGCTGGACAGCTTCGCCCCGGTCAGCGGCCGGCTGCAGAAGAAGGCGGCCGCCAGTGGTGCCGTCGTCATCGACGATACCTACAACGCCAACCCGGATTCGGTACGCGCCGCGATCGACGTGCTGGCCAATGCGCAGGCACCGCGCGTGCTGGTGCTGGGCGACATGGGCGAAGTGGGCTCGCAGGGCAGGGAGTTCCACGAAGAGATCGCCGCCTACGCGGCACAGAAGGGCATCGAACAGGTGCTCGTGACGGGCGCGCTGGCGCGGCACATGATGGGCGCCGCGGCGGCGAACGTCCGTCATTTCGAACAGTTCGACGCACTGCTGGCAGCCGTTGACGCCGCAGTGACGCCGGACACCACGGTATTGATCAAGGGCTCCCGTTTCATGAAGATGGAGCGCGTCGTGCAGCATTTGATTGGATCGCAACAAGCTAACAAGGAAACCCACTGATCATGCTGCTTTGGCTCGCACAGTACCTGCAGGACGAT
Organism: Pseudoduganella sp.; assembly: GCA_036386715.1. Taxonomy (GTDB): domain Bacteria; phylum Pseudomonadota; class Gammaproteobacteria; order Burkholderiales; family Burkholderiaceae_D; genus Rugamonas. The sequence continues at coordinate 4,116 of DASVVD010000359.1, read as the reverse complement.
ATCGGCGCATTCCGCGTCTTCAACTTCATTACTTTCCGCGCCGTGTTCGCCACGATCACGGCGCTGCTGATCGGGCTGGTGGCCGGCCCCGCTGTCATCCGCAAACTCACCGCCATGAAGTACGGCCAGGCCGTGCGCACCGACGGCCCGCAAACCCACCTGAAGAAACACGGCACGCCCACCATGGGCGGCGTATTGATCCTGATCGCGATCGGCGTTTCCACCTTGCTGTGGTGCGACTGGTCGAACCGGCTGATCTGGCCGGTGATCGTGGTGACGCTCGGCTTCGGCGCGGTGGGCTGGGTGGACGACTACCGCAAGGTGGTGCGGCAGGACCCGGAAGGCATGCGCTCGGCCGAAAAGTATTTCTGGCAATCGCTGGTGGGCGTGGCCGCCGCGCTGTACCTGGCATTCTCGGTGTCGGCACCCACGCCGGCCGAGGTGTTCAAGCTGTTCTTCCACTGGGTGCAGTCCGGCTTCTCGATGGACCTGCCGCCGAAGGCCGACCTGATCGTGCCGTTCTTCAAGACCATCAGCTACCCGCTGGGCGTGTGGGGCTTCATCGCGCTGACCTACTGCGTGATCGTGGGCTCGTCGAACGCCGTCAACTTCACCGATGGCCTGGACGGCCTGGCCATCATGCCGACCGTGATGGTCGGCTCGGCGCTGGGCCTGTTCGCCTACCTGACCGGCAGCGCCAATTATTCGAAATACCTGTTCATTCCGCACATTCCCGGTGCGGGCGAGCTGATCATCTTCGTCGGCGCGATGGCCGGCGCCGGCCTGGCGTTCCTCTGGTATAACACGCACCCCGCGCAGGTCTTCATGGGCGACGTGGGCGCGCTGGCGTTGGGCGGCGCGCTGGGCACCATCGCCGTCATCGTGCGCCAGGAAATCGTGCTGTTCATCATGGGCGGCATCTTCGTTGCCGAAACGGTCTCGGTGATCATCCAGGTGAGCTGGTTCAAGTACACGAAAAAGCGCTATGGCCAGGGCCGCCGCGTATTCCTGATGGCGCCGCTGCATCACCATTTCGAACAGAAGGGCTGGAAGGAAACCCAGGTCGTGGTGCGCTTCTGGATCGTGACGATGATGCTGGTGCTGCTGGGCCTGTCGACGCTGAAGCTGCGGTGATGACGAAACTCTCCGGAAAAATACGGCAATGACGATCTATCACGGCAAAATCGCGCTGGTGCTGGGCCTCGGTGAATCGGGCCTGGCGATGGCGCAGTGGCTCGCCCGCTGCGGCGCGCTGCTGCGCGTGGCCGATACGCGCGGTGCGCCGGAGCGCCTGCCGGCACTGCGCGAAGCGGTGCCCGGCACGCAGTTCATCGCCGGTCCGTTCAATGCCGCGCTGCTCGACGGCGTGGACTTCGTCGCCGTCAGCCCCGGGCTCGCGCCGGACCGCGAGCTGGCCGGGCTGCTGCCGGCAGCGCAAGCCGCCAACATTCCGGTCTGGGGCGAAATCGAACTGTTCGCGCAGGCGCTGGCCTGGCTGAAGACCGACCGCGCCTACGCGCCGAAGGTCATCGCGATCACCGGCACCAACGGCAAGACCACGGTCACCACGCTGACCGGCCAGCTGTGCGAGCGCGCCGGCCTGTCGGTGAAAGTGGCCGGCAACATCAGCCCGGCCGCGCTGGACGTGCTGCGCGAAGCACTCGATGCCCAGGCCCTTCCGCAAGCCTGGGTGCTGGAACTGTCCAGCTTCCAGCTGCACACCACTTACTCGCTGCAGGCCGATGCCGCCACCGTGCTGAACCTTACGCAGGATCACCTGGACTGGCACGGCACGATGCAGGCCTATGCCGCGGACAAGGCACGCATCTTCGGCGCGCATACCGTGCGCGTGCTGAACCGCGACGACGCCTGGACCATGCGCATGGCCGATCCGGCCGGTACCACTGTCACCTTCGGCACCGGCGAGCCGGACGGCCTGCACGGCTTCGGCCTCGTCAACGAGCGCGGCATCTGGTGGCTGGCCACGGCCGAGGCAAGCGACGATGCCGAGCCGTTGAAGAAACGCCGCAAGAACGAACCGGTGCCGCCGGTCGAGACGGTGCTGAAAAAGCTGATGCCGGCCGATGCCCTGCAGATCCGCGGCACGCACAACGCCAGCAATGCGCTGGCCGCGCTGGCGCTGTGCCGCGCGATCGGCCTGCCGTTCGCGCCGCTGCTGCATGGCCTGCGCGACTACCGCGGCCAGCCGCACCGCGTGGAGCTGGTGGCCTCGCTCAACGGCGTCGAGTTCTACGACGACAGCAAGGGCACCAACGTGGGGGCTACCGTGGCCGCCATCGACGGCCTCGGCAAGAGCTTCGGCGGTGAAGGCCAGAAGATCGTGCTGATCGCCGGCGGCGACGGCAAAGGCCAGGAATTCGATCCGCTGGCCGGCCCGGTCTCGCGCTACGTGCGCGCCGTAGTACTGATCGGCCGCGATGCCCCCGGCATCCGCGCCGCGCTGGAAGGCACCGGCGTGTCGCTGCAGGATTTCGCCACGCTCGAAGAGGCGACAGGGCGCGCCGCGGCGCTGGCCCGTGCCGGTGATGCCGTGCTGCTGTCGCCGGCCTGCGCCAGCCTGGACATGTTCAGGAACTACGCGCACCGCGCCCAGGTGTTCGTCGACACCGTGCGCGGCATCGCGCTGGACGCGGGACAGGAGATCTGATGGCCTTCCAGCTGCCATTCAAGTTCCCCGGAGCGGCATCGGTCACGCCGATCGATATCCGCTCGCGCCAGTCGCGCATGATGGAATACGACAAGCCGCTGCTGTGGGTGATCATCCTGCTGCTGCTGCTCGGCATGGTGATGGTGTATTCGGCATCGATCGCGTTGCCCGATTCGCGCAAGTATGCGGCCTACTCGAATTATTACTTCCTGTCGCGCCAGGCCACGTTCATTGCCATTTCCGCCGTGATAGGCCTGGTGGCGTTCCGCATTCCGGTCGCCACCTGGCAGCGCTGGGCGCCGTACCTGTTCATCGGCACGCTGTTCCTGCTGCTGCTGGTACTGATCCCGGGCATCGGCGTGGTCGTCAACGGCGGCCGGCGCTGGCTCTCCTTAAAGGTCTACAACCTGCAGCCTTCGGAGTTGATGAAGATGTTCATCGTGCTGTACGCCGCCGACTACACCGTGCGCAAGCAGGAATACATGCACAAGCTGACCAAGGGCTTCCTGCCGATGATGGTGGCGATCGGCCTGGTCGGCGGCCTGCTGCTGATGGAGCCGGACTTGGGCGCCTTCGGGGTGATCGTCTGCATCTCGATGGGGATCCTGTTCCTGGGCGGGATCAACATCGTCTGGTTCGGCGGCATCGGAGCGTTGCTGGTGGTGATTTTCAGCGCGATCATCGCGCTCTCGCCGTTCCGCCGCGCGCGCATGTTCGCCTACCTCGACCCCTGGGCCGATGGCCATGCGCTGGACAAGGCGTACCAGCTGACCCATTCCTTGATCGCCTTCGGGCGCGGCGAGTTCTTCGGCGTGGGCCTGGGCGGCAGCGTCGAGAAGCTGTTCTACCTGCCGGAAGCCCACACCGACTTCATCATGGCCGTAATCGGCGAAGAACTGGGCCTGGCCGGCGTGCTGGTCGTGATCGCGATGTTCTACTGGCTCGTGAAACGCGCCTTCGACATCGGCCGCCAGGCCATCGCCATCGACCTCACCTTCGCTGGCCTGACCGCCAAGGGCATCGGCCTGTGGATCGGCGTGCAGGCCTTCATCAACATGGGCGTGAACCTCGGCCTGCTGCCGACCAAGGGCCTGACCCTGCCCCTGATGAGCTTTGGCGGCTCGGGCGTGATGTTCAACTGCATCGGCCTGGCGATCCTCTTGCGGATCGACTACGAGAACCGGGTGCGCATGCGCGGAGGCCGCACATGAAGCGCCTCATGATCATGGCGGCCGGCACCGGCGGCCACATCTTCCCGGGCATCGCGATCGCGCAGACCATGCGCGCGCGCGGCTGGGAGGTGTCGTGGCTGGGCACCGCGCACGGCATGGAAACCGACCTGGTGCCGAAAGCCGGCATCCCGATGGACAGCATCGACTTCGCCGGCCTGCGCGGCAAGGGGCTGAAGCACACCATCACGGGCGCTTTCAAGATGGCCGCCGCGTTCG
>DASVVD010000358.1:0-3242 GCA_036386715.1 Pseudoduganella sp. | reverse complement strand
GCCGGCAAGTACAAGTTCCGCCTGTTCCAGGGCGCGCCGGTGGTATTCGCCGGCCAGCACGTGCTGAACCTGGTGCTGGCGCTGGTCATGGTCGGCCTGGGACTGGCCTTCGTATTCGCCGCTGGCGTGGCGCCGGCCTGGCTGCCGTTCGTGCTGATGACCGCGATCGCCTTCGTGCTGGGCGTGCTGATCATCATTCCGATCGGCGGGGCGGACATGCCAGTCGTGGTCTCCATGCTCAACAGCTATTCGGGCTGGGCGGCGGCCGGCATCGGCTTCTCGCTGAACAACTCGATGCTGATCATCGCCGGCTCGCTGGTGGGCTCGTCGGGCGCGATCCTGTCGTACATCATGTGCAAGGCGATGAACCGCTCGTTCTTCAACGTGATCCTGGGCGGCTTCGGCGGCGATGCCACGGCGGCCAGCGCGGGCGGCGGCGCCCAGGTGGCGCGGCCGGTGAAATCCGGTTCGGCCGACGATGCCGCGTTCCTGATGAGTAATGCGGAAACCGTGATCATCGTGCCCGGCTACGGCCTGGCGGTGGCGCGCGCCCAGCACGCGCTGAAGGAACTGGTGGAGAAGCTGACCGAGCACGGCGTCACCGTCAAGTATGCGATCCACCCGGTGGCCGGGCGCATGCCGGGCCACATGAACGTGCTGCTGGCCGAAGCGGAGGTCCCGTACGACCAGGTGTTCGAGATGGAAGACGTCAACGGCGAATTCGCGCAGGCCGACGTGGCGCTGATCCTCGGCGCCAACGACGTCGTCAACCCCGCCGCCAAGGACCCGAAATCGGCGATCGCCGGCATGCCGATCCTGGAAGCCTACAAAGCCAAGACCGTGATCGTCAACAAGCGCTCGATGGCCTCCGGCTACGCCGGCCTGGACAACGAGCTGTTCTACATGGACAAGACGATGATGGTGTTCGGCGATGCCAAGAAGATCATCGAGGAGATGGTCAAGGCCGTCGACTAGCCTTTGCTGCCAGGGCTGAGCCCGTGTCCAGTCTGGGGTCACACCCCGACATGGACACGGCCTCAGCAGGCTAAACGCTTGCTTGAGCTTGGTCTCTCGCCCGACACTTCAGCAACGCAGCGGTTTGAATAGATGAGCTCATGTCCATGTCGGGGTTTGACCCCAAGGTGACCCCAAGGTGGACACGAGCTCGGCCATTTCCGGCCATACCTCCCAAAAATTCCTCGTGGCGCGAAACGGATTCCTGTATTATTCCGCAAAAATGGTAACGTTTCCATTTTGGAGTGCGAACAGGAGGCAGGCATGGCGGGTTCGACTTTGCGGCGCTGGCTGGCGCCGCCTTTGCTGGCATGCTGCGCTGCCGGCGCGGTGGCGCAGACGGTGCAGGCGTGGATCACCAGCGGCGACCAGGCGCAGCTGATGCAGCGCGGCGCGGATGCCAGGTTCTCGGCGGCGCAAGCCGAACCGGTCATCATCGACGTCGACCCGGCCCGCCGCTTCCAGCAGATGACCGGCTTCGGCGCTTCGATCACCGATGCGTCGGCCTACCTGATCCAGCAGAAGATGACCCCGCCGCAGCGCCAGGCATTGCTGGCGGAACTGTTCGGACCACCGCCTGCCGGCCTCGGCCTGTCGTTCACGCGGCTGACGATCGGCGCGTCCGATTTTTCACGGTCCCATTACAGTTTCGACGACATGCCGCCCGGCCAGGCCGACCCGGAACTGCGGCACTTCTCGATCGAACCGAACCGTGCCGACGTGCTGCCGGTCACGCAGGCCGCGCTGGCGATCAATCCGCAGCTGAAAGTGATGGCATCGCCGTGGAGCGCGCCCGGCTGGATGAAAAGCACGGACAGTCTCGTGCAGGGCACGTTGAAGCCGGCAGCGTTCGCCCCGTTCGCCGCCTACCTGTCGAAATACCTCGGCGCGTACCGGGCCGAAGGCGTGCCGATCTTCGCGCTCACGCTGCAGAACGAGCCGCATTTCGAGCCGAAGAACTACCCCGGCATGCGGGTCGACCCGGCGCAGCGGGCTGCGTTCATCGGCGGCCACCTCGGGCCGCTGCTGGCGCGGGAGCATCCTGGCGTGCGCATCCTCGACTGGGACCATAACTGGGACGAACCCGGCTCGCCGGCCGCGGTGCTGCGCGATCCCGCGGCAAACAGGTACGTGGCCGGCGTGGCCTGGCACTGCTACGGCGGCGACGTGCGCGTGCAGGCCGCGCTGCACGACACGTGGCCGGACAAGGAAACCTGGTTCACCGAATGTTCGGGCGGCGACTGGGCGCCGGGCTGGTCGGACAACCTGCTGTACTTCGCGCGCACGCTGGTGATCGGCACCACGCGCGGCTGGGCGAAGGGCGTGCTGTTGTGGAACCTGGCGCTGGACGAGAACCATGGCCCGCACCTGGGCGGCTGCGACAACTGCCGCGGCGTCGTCACGATCGATTCGCGCACCGGCGACGTGACGCGCAATGTCGAATACTATGCGCTGGCCCACGCCAGCCGCTTCGTGCGTCCGGGGGCCTACCGCGTCTGGTCCAGCAGCGGCTACGCCGGCCTGGACACGGTGGCATTCCGCAACGCCGACGGCACGCTGGCGCTGCTGGTCACGAACGTGGCCGACCAGCCGAACCGCTTCGCCGTGCGCGTTCGCGGCCGTGCGTTTAGCTACGAACTGCCGGCAAGAAGCGTGGCCACGTTTGCCTGGAAATGACGGCGCGCCGTGCCCGATACAGTATGCTTGCGTGATTACATGCACGATAGGAAAACGTAGTGGCAACCATCAAGGACGTGGCCCGGCTGGCGGGCGTGGGGCTCGGTACCGCATCGCGCGTGGTCAGCGGCAAGGGCGCGGTGTCGCCGGCCACGCAGGCCAAGGTGCGCAAGGCGATCGAGGAGCTGGACTTCCGGCCATCGCATGCCGCCCGCGCGCTGCTGTCCGGCTATTCGAAGATGATCGGCGTCTACATTCCCATCCTGAAGGGCACCTTCTATACGCCGATCCTGCAGATGATCGACATCGAACTGCGCGCCAATGGCCTGCACATGGTGGTGGCGTTCGGCGCGGGGCAGGGCGATGCGCTGCGCCAGGCGGTCGAAGGCATCGAGTTCCTGCTGGAGCGCGGCTGCGACGGCATCATCTCGATGAGCAATATCCTGGGTGACGAGGATATCGCGGCACTGGGGGCGCGCGGTGCCAACATCGTCGTCGTCAACAACGCCACCAGCGGCCTGGGGGAGCAGGCATTCCAGGTCGACCATCGC
>DASVVD010000357.1:0-10966 GCA_036386715.1 Pseudoduganella sp. | reverse complement strand
CCCTTTTCAACCATGTCGCGGATCACGCCGCGCACGTAGTTGGCCCACATCGGCTCGTCGCGGCGCTCGATCGGCGCATCCAGCGAGAACTGGTCCTCGGCGCCCGCGTAGTCGGCGGCAACGATGTGCACGATGCGGTCGCCGCGGCGGCGCGCGGCGATCACGGTGCTGTAGTCGATCGCGGCAGGCAGCACAAAGCCGTCGTTGTAATCGGTATGCTCGCCGATCAGGTTGACGCGGCCGGGGGCCTGCACGATCACTTCGGGCGCCGCGCCGAACTTGTTCTCGAACGCGGTGCGGGTATGGTTAATCAGCGTTTCGCTCATCAGGATCTCTTCTTGTTTGCGTGACTTCGTTGTGTGGATTATTGCTGTTCAAGATAGTGGACATCGGGCAGCGCGCGCAATTGCGCGGCGGCCTGCTCCGGCGTCAGGTCGCGCTGCGCCTCGGCCAGCATTTCATAGCCGACCATGAACTTGCGCACCGACGCGGAACGCAGCAGCGGCGGGTAGAAGTGCGCGTGCAGCTGCCACGGCCCGGTGTCGTCGCCCCCGCCGCCCGGTGCGTAAGGCGCACCGTGCCAGCCCATCGAATACGGGAACGATGTCTGGAACAGGTTGTCGTACTTGATCGTCAGCTGTTTCAGGATGACGGCCAGGTCGGCGCGCTGTGCCTGGGTCAGGTCGTCGAGGCGCTTGACCTCGAAGCGCGGCAACAGCAGCGTTTCGAAGGGCCAGCTGGCCCAGTACGGCACCACCGCGATCCACAGCTCGGTGCTGACCACGGTGCGCTCGCCCGCCGCCGCTTCGCGCTCGGCATAGTCGAGCAGCATCGGCCGGCCATTGTCCTTGTGGTAGGCGCGCTGCTGCACATCTTCCTTTGCCGGCGAATTCGGTACGAAGCTGTTGGCCCATACCTGCCCATGCGGGTGGGGATTGGAGCAGCCCATCGCCTGGCCCTTGTTCTCGAATACCTGCACCCATGGGTACTGCTTGCCCAGCTCGGCCGCCTGGTCGCACCAGGTGTCGATCACCTGTTCCAGGGCCGGCAGTTCCAGCTGCGGCAGCGACTTGCTGTGGTCCGGCGAGAAGCAGATCACGCGGCTGGTACCGCGCGCGCTGGTGTTCTGGAACAGTGGATCGGTGCTGGCCGGTGCATCCGGCGTATCGGGCATCAGTGCCGCGAAGTCGTTGTCGAAGACAAACGTGCCCTTGTAGTCGGGATTGACTTCGCCATTGACGCGCGTATTGCCGGCGCACAGGTAGCAGGACGGGTCATGCGCAGGCTTCGGGGTATTGTCGACGGCTTCCTGCTGGCCCTGCCAGGGGCGCTTGGCGCGGTGCGGTGAAACAAGCACCCACTCGCCGATGAGGGGGTTGAAGCGACGGTGTGGATGGTCTGTGGGATTGAACATGCGGCTCCTCTGTTATTGACTGTCGGCCGCCCGGCATGCCCCCGCCGGGCTCGTCATCAGACCAACCGGAGCGGATGTGCCGGGAAACCGGGTGCGACCCGGCATGATAGCGCGTTGCGCGCAATCATGAAGCCGGGCCGTACGTGGCGTGCGGACTGGGTGAAGGTTCAGCTTAAGGTTTAGCTTAAGGTTTAGCTTAAGGTTTAGCTTACCACCAGGCTGCGTAGACGGCGATCAGCAGTGCGCAGATGATGCCTGAACCGATCGCGAAGCTGCGCTCCACGCGGAACATGCTGGTATCGATGATCATGCGCTTGCCTTCGCCCGAGACGCTGGAGGTCTTGCTGATGAGTACCATGCCGGCGACGACGATCCAGAACACGATGAACATGCGGTCCAGGAACGGGATCTCGTAGACGCCGGTGCCGTTGTCGACCGCGAAGCCGATCGGCGCCAGGAAGGACAGGTCCATCATGCCCGGCAGGAACTTCAGGACGATCGACAGCAGCAGGCCGCCGACGGTCGCGAACATGGCCGCCGCGTGGGTGGTTTTCTTCCAGAAGAAGCCCAGCAGGAACATGGCCAGGATGCCCGGCGACACGAAGCCGGTGTATTCCTGGATGAAGGCGAAACCGCCCTTCTTGTCGATGCCCAGGAACGGTGCGATCAGCGCGGCCATGGCGATCGACACGACCACGGTCAGGCGGCCGACCCACACCTGCTTGGCCTCGCTGGCGGTCTTGTTGAAGTGCTGCTTGTAGATATCGAGCGTGAAGATCGTGGCGATACTGTTGGCCTTGCCGGCCAGCGATGCCACCACGGCGGCCGTCAGCGCGGCGAAGGCAATGCCCTTGATACCGGTCGGCAGCATGGCCAGCAGCGTCGGGTAGGCACGGTCCGGGTTCAGCTCACCGCCGACGCGCATCGAGTCGCCCAGCGCGCCGGACTTGTCCAGCGCAAACGCGGCAATACCCGGCAACACCACGATGACCGGCATCAGCAGCTTCAGGAAAGCGGCGAACAGCAGGCCTTTGCGGGCCGTCTTCAGGTCGGCGCCGAGTGCGCGCTGGGTAATATACTGGTTGCAGCCCCAGTAGTTCAGGTTGACGATCCACATGCCGCCGATCAGCGTGGTGAGACCCGGCAGGTCCATGTAGTTCGGGTTGCCTCGGTCGAGCACCATGTCGAAGTGCTCGCCGGCGCGCATGAACAGCTCGCTGGCACCGGCGATCGAACCGCTCTTGCCGCCCAGCGTGGCCACCAGGTCCAGCGCGATCCACGTGGTGACCAGGCCGCCGACGACCAGGCACAGCACCTGGATCACGTCGGTGTAGCCGATCACCTTCATGCCGCCCAGCGTGATGATGGCCGCGAAGATCGCCAGGAAGGCCATGCAGGCAAACACGTTCAGGCCGGCCACGCTGGAGATCGCCAGCGCGCCCAGGTACAGGATCGACGTGAGGTTGACCACCACATACAGGCCGAGCCAGAACAGTGCCATCGTCGTGGCCACGGCCTTGCCGTAGCGCTGCTCGAGGAACTGCGGCATGGTGTAGATGCGGTTCTTCAGGTAGACCGGCATGAAGAACACGGCAACGATGACCAGCGTGGCTGCCGCCATCAGTTCATAGACGGCGATCGCCATGCCGATCTTGAAGCCGGAACCGCTCATGCCGATGAACTGCTCGGCGGAGATGTTGGAGGCGATCAGCGAGGCGCCGATGGCCCACCAGGTCAGCGACCCTTCGGCCAGGAAATAGTCATGCGAAGCCTGCCCGGAAGTGCCCTTCTTGCGGCGGTAGATCCAGATGCCGTAGCTGGTGATGACGATGAAGTAAAACAGGAAGACAAGCGTGTCCAGGGTGGAAAATTGATTCATCGGAATGAGTTTTGAGTGTGTCTCTGATAAGGGACGGTCTGACCGCCCTGCTTCTACTTATTGGCAACGCCCTGTCCGGCCTCCGCTTTTGGCCGATCCCGGTGCGTTTTCCCCATGCGGCGACAGAATGCACCAGGCGGTGCACTCGTCGGCGATCGCGACCGGAAACACTCAGCAAATTGATTGCTGTACAGCTTATCGATCATTGTTGCGATAGCGCTAACTATACCATGAGCAATTACATAGCAGACACAAAAAATGTAGTCGAAAACACGAGGAAAGCCGCATCCGGCATTGGCTCATGAAAAATTACTACGATTTCAACCAAAGCTGGCATGAAATCGGCGCCGTGGGCGCAAAAAACGCGGCAGAAGCCGCGCAAAGACCCCGCATGTGAGCGGAACAGCGCCGGATCGGCGTGCCACCCATCAGCCTGCCAGCAAGCCGCCCAGGCGCGCCAGGTCGATATTGCCGCCGCTGACGAGGATGCCGACCCGCTTGCCCCGCAGCTGTTCCTTCATGCGGCGCGCCGCGGCAAAGCCGAGGCAGCCGGTCGGCTCGACCACGATCTTCATGCGCTCGGCAAAGAAGCGCATGCACTGCACCAGTTCGTCATCCGTCACGGTGAGGATATCGTCGACGTCGCGCAGGATGATCGGGAACGTGTACTGGCCCAGGTGCTGGGTCTGCGCGCCGTCGGCAATCGTCTTGGGCGTGTCGATGTGGACGATGGCGCCCGAGCGGAACGACTGCTGGCCGTCGTTGCCCGCCTCCGGCTCCACGCCGTACAGCCGGCACTCCGGCGACAGCGCCCTGGTCGACAGTGCCGAACCCGCCAGCAGGCCGCCGCCGCCGAGGCAGACGAAGAACGCGTCGAGCGGACCGGTTTCCTCGAACAGCTCGCGCGCGGCGGTGCCCTGGCCGGCAATCACGTCCGGATGGTCGTAAGGCGGGATCAGCGTCAGCCCATGGCGGTCCGCGAGCGAGCGGCCGATCTGCTCGCGGTCTTCGGTGTAGCGATCGTAGGTCACCACGTTGCCGCCATACCCCCTGGTTGCCGCCACCTTCGCCGCCGGCGCGTCGTGCGGCATCACGATCGTGGCAGGCATGCCAAGCAGTTTCGCGGCCAGGGCGATGGCCTGGGCATGATTGCCGGAGGAGTAGGCCACCACGCCGGCGCGGCGCTGTTCCGGGGTGAATTTCGCCAGCGCGTTGCAGGCGCCGCGGAACTTGAACGCGCCCATGCGCTGCATGTTCTCGCATTTGAAGAACACCTGGGCGCCGAACTCCTCGTCGACGGTGCGCGAGGTCAGCACCGGGGTGCGGTTGGCGGTGCCGGCAATGCGCGTGGCGGCCTGTACCACATCGCCATAGGTGGGCAAGTCGATTGATGTCATGCTGTTTTCTCCGGTTACTTGATATCGCTGTAGGCGGTGGCGCGCGAAATCCCCAGGTGCGACGCGGCGATCTCCATGGCGCGCCGCACATCGAGGAAGCCGCCCTCTTTCAGTTCCCGCATCAGGGCGCGGCGCTCGTCGGCCTTGAGCGATTGCGGCGACGAAGCCAGGCTGGCGGCATACTGGTCGATGCGGCGGCGGATCGCCGCGGCGTTTGCCGGATCGAGCGTTTCCTGCACGGGCGACGCATCGGTGGCGGCAAACTGTTCGAGTGCGTTCTGCATCGAACGGAATAGCGTGAGGTCGACGTTCAGGCACAGCGCCGCGACATAGCGCCCCTGCGCATCGCGGATGCCGATCGACGTGCTCTTGGCCGGGCGGCCGTCGGCGAACTGGTTGGCGTAGTTGGCCACGATCTGCGGATAGGCGTTGTCGGCGATGCGCGCCAGGCCGATTTCCGTCAGCGGATCGCCCGGCGTCCGGCCGGACAGGTTGTTGTGGATGGCGAGCACGCCCTGGTCCGGAGTGCGCAGGTCATGCACGACCACTTCGCAGAACGGCGCAAACGTCTGCGCCAGGCCCTGCGCGATCTGCCTGACCTGGTCGATCAGCAGCGCCTGGTCCGCCTGGAGCTTGTTTTCGGTCATGCTGGCGATCCTTTCCCGCATGCGTCAGGCTGCGGGAGGCGTTGGCGAGGCATTGTCCGCTGCCTGGAGGTAGCCGTCTTTCACACGCACATAGTGCTCGGCCGAATAGCGCAGCCAGGCAATCTCGGCATCGGTCAGCGGGCGGACCTTTCTCGCCGGCCGGCCGGTATACAGGAATCCGCTCTCCAGGACCTTGCCCGGAGAAACCAGGCTGCCGGCGCCGATCATCACGCAGTCCTGGACGATCACGTCATCCATCACGATGCTGCCCATGCCGACCAGGCATTCGTTGCCGATGCGGCAGCCGTGGAGGATCACCGAATGCCCCACGGTGACATGATCGCCAATGACCAGGGGCGCACCCTGCGGCTTCTGGCTGGACCTGTGGGAAACATGGCCCATCGTCAGGTCCTGTATGTTGGAACAGCGCCCGATGACGATGTCGTTGACATCGCCGCGCAGGACCGCATTGCACCACACCGACGAATCGGCACCCAGGGTCACGTTGCCGATCACCTGGGCCGATGGATGCAGGTACACGCCTTCGGCGAGTCGCGGAAAAGCGTCGAGGTAACTGGAGAGCGGCACGGCGGGTCCTTTGGCGGTACGCCGCATGCAGGCACGGCCCAGCGGCAATCGTATGATGAACGGGTTGCAGGACTGACGGTCCAGCGACAAGACTATTTGTCCAATATTGGACATTATGACCAATATTTTTGCCGGATACAAGCATGTCCATTGAAAAGTACTCTGCCCAGGGCTGTATGCCTGAAAGACCCCCCGCGCAACATGAAGGGCGGGAGCGGATTCGCACCTGGCTGCCGGGCGACGCCAGCGCCCTTGCCGATCTGTACCGGCGCTCCGTGATGCACTATGGCCCGCGCGCGTATTCGCCGGCGCAGGTGGCTGCCTGGGCTGGCGCGATCTCGGCGGAAAAGATTGCCGCACGCAGTGGCGATGGGCGTCATGTGGCGATTGCCGTCGACGCGGACGGCCGCATCCTCGGCTGGGGCGACCTCGAGGCGGACGGCCATGTGGATTTCCTGTACTGTGCGCCGGAAGCGGCAGGCCGCGGGACCGGTGCCATGCTGATCGAGGCGCTCGAAGCGCATGCGCGCGCCGCCGGCATGCCGCGGCTGACCGTGGAGGCCAGCGAACTGGCGAGACCCCTGTTCGCGCGCCTTGGCTTCACGCTGCTGCAACGCAACGAGCTGGCGATCGACGCTGTCGGCATCCACAACTTCAGCATGGAGAAGCGCCTGCTGGACGCGCCCTGACAGTTCCGGTCAGGCCGCGGCGAGTGCGCCGAGCAGCGCCGGCAGTGGCGCGGGCTTGGTCAGGTGCAGGTTGAAACCGGAGGCCGCCGTCCGTGCCCGTGCTTCCGCATCGCCCCACGCCGTCAGCGCGATGATGCGCAAGGCCGCGCACTCCGGCCTGGCGCGCAGCGCAGTGGCCACTTCATAGCCGTCCATGCCGGGCATGCCGATATCGAGCAGCACCACATCGGGCCGGAACTGGTCGACCGTCTGCAAGGCGCTGAGGCCATTGAATGCCACCGAGACCTCATGGCCCCACAGGCGAACCAGCTCGGCCAGCAGCTCCGCCGCGTCGCAATTATCGTCCACGATAAGAATGCGCCGGCCGGCGCTTTCCCTGTCCATACTCATCATCTGCCCGCCCCACCCACGAGATTTTCACTGCTATCCGGAAACATTACTCCTTATCGCTAGGAAACTTGTAGGACGGCATCCCGGTATGCTGTGGGAACACGGCTTGACGAACAGGCAGCCCGTCAGCAACGTGTTATGGCGTTCATGCCGTGACACGCTCGCGCGGGCGCAGCAGCATATAAGCCGCGCACCCCAGCGCGCCAAGCAGCACCAGCTTGCGGTGAGGATGGTGCTCGACGTGACGCGTATACCAGCTGTAGGGCAACGATTCATCGGTCCAGTCGCCGGTCACCGATCCGGTGCCGGGTGTCGGCTGGAACAGGTTGTCGTAGCCATTGTCGGGTTTGTCGGTTTTCTGCGTCTTGAACATCAGGCCGCCTGCTGTCATCAGCTTGTCCAGTAGCGATGGGCTGATTCGCTGCAGCAGCGCCACCAGGGCGCCCTGCCCGCCCACGATGATGTCGCGGCGGGGATGCTCGGCCGCGAACAGTACGGACTCGGCCACCGCTTCGGGCGCATATACCGGCGGCACCGGGCGCGGCTGGACACCGAGCCTGGAGCGCGCATTCAGGAACAGCGGCGTATCGATAAAGCTCGGCATCACGAGTGTCAGCTGGATCGGCATCTTTTCGTGCATCAGCTCCATCCGCAGGGCTTCCGTAAAACCGGCAATGCCGTGCTTCGAAGCGACATACGGCGCATGCAGCGGGGCGGCACGCAGCGAGACGATCGATGCCACGTTGATGATGGTGCCCTGGCGCTGGCGCCGCATCGGCTCCAGCGCTGCTTTCATGCCGTAGATGTAACCCATCAGGTCGACCTGGATGATGCGCTCGATTTCCTCGATCGTCATGTCCGCCACGCGGGCGTGCTCGTTGACGCCGGCATTGTTGATCCACGTATCGATGCGGCCGAACCGGGCGATTGCGGCATCGGCCAGCCCGGACACCTGCTGCCACGAAGCAACATCAGTGGGCACGACCAGCGCTCGCCCTCCCAGGCGCCGCACGTCGTCCGCCACCTGCTCGAGGGCGGCATCGTTGCGTGCGGCAAGTACGATTGATGCACCGCGGCGCGCAAACCCCAGGGCGACAGCCCGACCAATACCGCTCGATGCGCCAGTGATCACGACGATTTGTTCTGCGACAGGTTTCATGGGTGCCTTTCGAAATGATTGAACAGGAAATTGAGGTGTGGGGGAATGTTTGCCGACTTCGCGCCGGCGTGCAAATGGCGATCCAATGGTGCGCCGCACAAACCTGTGCTCCCAGGTCATGCCATGTGCCTGGGTGCATCGCATTACTTGACCTCGAACGGGCTTCCTGATGCTGCATGTTTGCGCAATCAAATAATGTTAGATCACCAAGCGGCGAGTTTGGCAATGCTGTTCTGGTGAAATTGGCCGAACAACAACGCTCGCGTGCCGGCGATTGCTCGCATTGCAGAGTTGATCTACATTGAGTCCTGGACAAGTTGAAAACGGTTTCAACATCGAAAACGACAACTTGCCCCGGGTGTGGACGGCAGCCTCAACAGAAGGCGTTCACATCGGCATACCCATAAAAACACAGGAGACAAAGTGAACAATCTGCAAAAGACGGCAATCGCCGTGGCCGTCGCACAACTCGCACTCTGGTCACACGGGGCTGCCTCAGCCCAGGAAGTTAGCGCTACCGCAACCCCACCTTCCACAGGCAATGCCGCTGTCGTCGTCGTCAGCGGACAGCGCGCCGCGCTACAGTCGGCACAGAAGCTGAAACAGGATTCGGACGAAGTCGTCGATTCGATCGTGGCCGAGGATATCGGCAAGCTGCCCGACCGTTCGGTGACCGAGATCCTGAGCCGCGTGGTCGGCGTGACGATGGATCGCAGCATGTCCGGCGACCCGCAGCACTACGCGGTCGAGGGCTCGGGCATCGCGATCCGCGGCCTGACCTATGTGCGTTCGGAGCTGAACGGCCGCGAATCGTTCTCGGCCAACGGCGGCCGCTCGCTCAGCTTCACCGACGTGCCGCCCGAACTGATGGCCGGCGTGGACGTGTACAAGAACCCGTCGGCCGAGCAGACCGAGGGCGGCGTTTCCGGCCTGGTCAACCTGCGCACCGCGATGCCGTTCGACTTCAAGGGTTTCAAGGGCGCGCTGTCCGGTTCGTATACCTGGTCCGATTTGCGCAAGGGCCAGGCAACGCCGACCGGCTCGCTGCTGCTGTCGAACCGGTGGAACACGCCGTTTGGCGAGTTCGGCGCACTGGTCGACCTGGCATCGTCGATCAGCCACACCCGCACCGACGAGCTGTTCATCGAAGGCTACTACCCGCACACCAATATCGAACCAGGGCGCACGATCTGGGTGCCACGCGGCGCGCAATGGCGCTCGATGAACTGGGAACGCGACCGCAAGGGCCAGTACGCGGCATTCCAGTGGAAGCCGACGCGCGACGTGACGGCGTCGCTGACCTACTTCCAGTCGAAGTACAAGGAAGGCTGGTCGGAGCAGGCCCTGCTGTCGCAGGAAACCGGCGACCGGCCCTACGACATGCAGGTGGCCAATGGCGTGTACGACCAGAACGGCGCCTTCCTTTCCGGCGTGATCTCGAACCCGAAGAACGGCGGCATCAACCTGAATACCGACCGCCGCGTCTCGGACCGCAAGTCCGCCACGCGCGACCTGGCGCTGAACCTGCAATGGCGCATTTCACCCGCATGGCGCGCCACGACCGACTTCCAGGTGGTGCGCGCCAGTACCCAGGCGCTCGATTCGGACGTGGCCACCGGCATCAAGATGCAGAAGGAAAACATCGATCTTTCCGGCGACCTGCCGAGGATCACGTTCGATGCGGACGATATCAGGTACCTGTCGGACCCGGCCAACTACTACTGGGCCTACACGATGGAGCACAAGGACCGTTCCAAGGCGGAAAGCAAGGCCTGGAAGACCGACGTCAGGTACGACTTCGATCATGCCGTGCTGCGCGACGTGCGCTTCGGCGTGCGCCTGCAGAACCGCAGCTCGCGCAACCAGAACACCAACCCGAGCTACAACTGGCAGGCGATCAGCCAGCCGTGGATGCAGGGCGAATACGGGCAGATCAATCGCCTGGCCACGCTGGACGATCCCAAATTCGCCGGCGGCGCCACGCTGCGCAGCTTCGACAACTTCTTCGGCGGCGACGTGCACGTGCCGGCGATCATGTTCCCGGACGACGCGGTGGCCCGCGGCTACCCGGACAGCTATGCCAAGCTGCATACCTACCACGATATCCTGTGCGCCGAGAAGGGCACCACCTGCGCCCCATGGGCGCCGGCCACGTTCGATACCGAACCTGCGGGAACCAACTACCAGGAAGAAAAGACCCGCGCCTTCTACACGCAGTTGCGCTTCGGCTGGGACGACCTGAAATACCCGGTCGACGGCAATATCGGCATGCGTTACGTGAAGACCAAATCGAGCGCCTACGGCTACACCACGTACAAGCCGAACCTGTCCTCGATCGAGAATGTCGCGAGCGTGATCGGCCGCGAACGTATCGCCAACATCACGCCCTTTGCGGAGCGCCGCGACTACACGAACGACTACGACAACTGGCTGCCGAGCCTGAACCTGCGCCTGAAATACAGCGACCAGCTGCAGTTCCGTGCCGCCATCGCCCGTTCCATGTCGCGCCCGGACTTTTCGCAGATGAAGGCCTACACGCCGCTGTCGCAGTCGATCACCAGCCTGACCAACGACACGACAAAAACGGTAACGGTCACCAACGCGTCGCTGACCGGTACCGCCGAAGGCAACCCCAACCTTCGCCCGACCACCGGCACCTCGGTGGACGTGACGGCGGAGTGGTACTTCGCCAAGGCCGGTTCGGTAACGCTCGCGCTGTTCAACAAGGAGCTGAAACACGTCATCGTGAACCAGATGTACAACTACGAAGTGCAGGACGTGAACGGCACCACGCAGAACTTCG
>DASVVD010000356.1:0-7092 GCA_036386715.1 Pseudoduganella sp. | reverse complement strand
CTGCGCGAGCAGGATGCGCAGCGTGCCGGATTCGCGCTCGCGCGCCACGGCGGCGTGGCCAAAGAACACCAGCAGCAGCGGCGCCAGCACCTGCAGCACGAAGGCGGGTGTCAGCTGGCCGAAGCGCAGCAGCAGCGAGGCCTGGCGCACGTCGCCGAAGTTGGCGCTGTTCTGCCGGTGGCCTTCGAGGAACAGCGTATTGCCGGTAAAGCCGTCGATGCCGGGATCGAACGCCGCCAGCGGATTGACGGGCCGGAACAGGAAATGACCGTAATGCACCATGCGGTGCGGGTGGCGGTCCGGCTGGGCCTCGAATGCATGATTGGCCTGCGACTGGTAGCGCGCGCGCTCGGCGGCGGCATTGCGCTGGTGCTCGTAGGCGGTCAATGCCGCCACCAGCATCAGCACTGTCAGCAGCACCAGGCCGGCCACCGCGGCCCGGTCGCGGAACAGCGCCCGCCATTCCTCGCGCGCGATGCGCACGGCAACCCCGTGAAGGGCGCTCATGCCGCGTGCCCGCCATAGCGGCGGTGCAGGGCACGCACGTCGAAGCGGTCGTCGCCGGCGGCGGCCACTTCCTCGAGCAGCCGGCCGTCGTCGATGAAGCCGATGCGGTCGGCCACGTCGGCGGCGCTGAGCAGGTCGTGGGTCACCATCAGGATCGCCACGCCCTGTCCGCGCAGCACGCCGAGCAGGCGGTTGAACTCCGTGGTTGCCTGCGGATCGAGCCCGGAAGTGGGCTCGTCGAGCAGCAGGGCGGGCACCTTGCGCGCCAGTGCCAGTGCGATCGACACCTTCTGCCGCATGCCTTTCGAAAAACCGGATACGCGGCGGTCGAACGCCGCCGCGTCCAGGCCGGCCGCCGCCAGTGCCTCGTCGATCGCCGCGGGTCCGTCATCCTGGCCGGCCAGGTCCAGCAGGTAGGCCACGTTCTCGCGCGCGCTCAGGTGTTCGTACAGCGCCACGTTCTCGGGGATATAGGCGAGGTGGCGGCGCGCCGCATCGGGCTGCGCGACGGCATCGATGCCGTGCACGCGCACTTGGCCGCTGGCCGGCGTGACGAAGCCCAGGAACAGGCTCAGGGTGGTGGTCTTGCCCGCGCCGTTGGCACCGAGCAGCGCATAGATTTCCCCCGGCGCGATATGCAGGTCGAGCTGCCGCAGGATGGTCTTGCCGCCATAGCCGGCAACCACCGACGATGCTTCCAGTACGTGGCCGGCATGTGCGCCGGGGCTGCTTGCAGGGTTCAATCGGTTCTCCTGGAGGGTCATGCATGCAGGATGCACGAATGACAATGTGAGTTCTCGATAATGATATGGCATTATCATTAAAAAAGGCAATGCCGGCGTTCTTGGCAAGCGCCGCACGACACGTGGCAAGGTGCGGGAATGTTGCCAAATGGTGCTATACTCGACGCGTTACGTATCATCCCATGCTGTATATGAGACGAGTATTCGTCATCTTCCTGATCTTGCTGTTTCCCCTGAACGTGTTGGCCCTGTCGCTGTCTGTCTCCTCGATGCAGCCAGCCGGCTCGACGCAATCTGTCTTCGCGCCGGCGCCTGCCGATGTCGACGCCGGTTCCAATTTCGATTCCGATTCTGATTCCTTCCCTGCCGGCCATTTCGCCGGCGCGCCGGACAGCCAGTCCACGTGCGACATCGACCCCGACGAACCGCCGTCGGGAACGGATTTCCACGACTGGGTGAGCCGTGAAGCACAGTCGCAGCCGGTCGTGCTGCCTGAAGAATCGATCTCCTCGCTCGTGCCACCGCGGCGCGGGCTGTCTCCCTTCCCGCCGATCAAGCCTCCGCCACGCATCTGACGCACGGGGCCGCGCCGTTCATCCGGCGCGGCCACGTGCGCCTGCCGCGCAATGGTTCGCTCGCACCGGTCCCGGCCGGCGGCAAGCCTGCGCGGCATTTTCCTATCCGATCCGGCGCGCCGCCGCGCGCCACGGCCACGCATGCCGGGGCCGGCAATGACGTCTTCAAACTAAAAGGTAAATCAATGGAATGGCTGTTCGACCCGTCGATATGGGCAGGATTGCTCACGCTCGTCGTCCTGGAAATCGTCCTGGGCATCGATAACCTGATCTTCATCGCCATCCTGGCCGACAAGCTGCCGCCGCACCAGCGCGACAAGGCGCGGCTGATCGGCCTGTCGCTGGCGATGCTGATGCGCCTCGGCCTGCTGACGATCGTCTCCTGGCTGGTCACCCTCACTACCCCGCTGTTCTCGGTGGGGCCGCTGGGTTTTTCCGGCCGCGACCTGATCCTGCTGGCCGGCGGCGTGTTCCTGCTGTTCAAGGCGACGATGGAGCTGCACGAACGCCTCGAAGGGGTCACGCACACCCAGGCCGAATCGAAGGTGTATGCCGGGTTTGCCGCCGTGGTGGCGCAGATCGTCGTGCTGGACGCGGTGTTCTCGCTCGATGCCGTGATCACCGCGGTGGGCATGGTCGATGAACTGGGCGTCATGATGGCCGCGGTGGTGATCTCCATCGGCGTGATGATCCTGGCGTCGAAGGCACTGACGCGCTTCGTCAACGCGCATCCGACCGTCGTGGTGCTGTGCCTGAGCTTCCTGCTGATGATCGGCCTGTCCCTGGTGGCCGAGGGCCTGGGCTTCCATATCCCGAAAGGCTACCTGTACGCGGCCATCGGTTTCTCGATCGTGATCGAGACGCTGAACCAGTTCGCGCGCCGCAATTTCCTCAAGAACGAGGCGCGCGTGCCGTTCCGCGACCGCACCGCGGAATCCGTGCTGCGCCTGATGGGCGGCCGCAAGCGTGCCGACCCGGCGGGCGAGGTGCAGGAAACCGCGGTGGTAGAACCGGAAGCCTTTGCCGTCGAGGAGCGCAACATGGTCAGCGGCGTGCTGGCGCTGGCCGACCGGTCGATCCGCTCGGTGATGACGCCGCGCTCGGAAGTGTCCTGGGTCAACCTGGACGATGCACCGGCCGATATCCTGCGCCAGCTGCAGGAAACCCCGCACGGCCTGCTGCCGGTGTGCCGCGGTGAGCTCGACAACGTGATCGGCATCGGCCGCACCAAGGACCTGGTCGGCGACCTGCTGCTGCGCGGGCGCATCGACGACGCCGGCGCTGGCGCCGGGCTGCGCAAGCCCATCGTCATGCCGGATACCGCCGGCGTATTGAAGGCCATGGACACGCTGAAGCGCTCGCACGGCCAGCTGGTGCTGGTGACGGACGAATACGGCGTCGTCCAGGGCCTGCTGACGCCGGTCGACATCCTCGAGGCGATTGCCGGCGAATTCCCCGACGAGGACGAACAGCTGGCCATCCAGCCACGCGCCCCGGGCGTGTGGGAAGCGGACGGCGCGGCCGACCTGCGCCTGCTGCAGCAGACCCTGGAAACGGACGGGCTGGTCGGCGAAGAGGCGGACTACACGTCGCTGGCCGGCTTCCTGCTGTCCCGCTTCGAGGGCTTCCCGGCGGTCGGCCAGGCTGTCGAACTCGATGGCCTGCGCTACGAGGTGCTGGCGGTCGACGACCGGCGCATCGCCAAGGTGTCGATCCGCCGTATCGGCACCCTTGTCGCGGAAGAGGTGTGACATGCGACTGACGAACAAGTCAACGCAGGGCCGGGGCCTTGTGAAAGGGGACGCATGATGACGAAAGTTTCAGGTGGGCCGGCCTTGTCGGAGATCCTGCAAGGATTGGCCGAGGACGACGGGCGCGAACGCATTTCCGTCGGCGACCTGCTGACGGCGCTGGCCGACCGCGCGCTCGGCGCCTTGCTGTTCGTGTTCGCGTGCCCGAACGCGCTGCCGGCACTGCCGGGCACCTCGGTGATCCTGGGCGCGCCGCTGGTGCTGCTGGCCGCGCAGCTGGCCTTCAACCGCCAGCCCTGGCTGCCAGGCTTCATCGCCAGGCGCTCGATGGCGCGCAGCGATTTCCAGGCGCTGATCGGGCGCGTCAACCCATGGCTGCGGCGTGCCGAACGCATGCTGCGCCCGCGCGCTAGCATCTGCGCGCTGCCGCCGATGGAATACGTGGTGGGCCTGATCTGCCTGCTGCTGGCCATCGTGGTGCTGCTGCCGATCCCGCTGGGGAACATGCTGCCGGCGCTGGCCATCAGCATGCTCGCGCTGGGCGTACTGGAGCGGGACGGCTACTGGATTATTGCAGGAATGATCACAGCAGCGGCCTCGGCAGTGGTAGTATCCGGGGTTGTTTTTGCCGCCCTGCAGACCGTGATGTTCCTCTTCATAAAGTTTTTTTCATGATTTTTCCGTCTTTCCCCCTTGCCGCCCAAGGGCGCGCGCTCCCCGCTGACCTGGCATGCCCGTGCGATCACAGGGAGGCGTGCGCATGATCGCATCCTCCGTGGGCTGGCTGGAGGCCGCATTCCTGGGACTGGTGCAGGGCCTGACCGAGTTCCTGCCGATCTCCTCGAGCGCGCACCTGCGCATCATCGGGCCGTTCCTGCCATCGGGCCAGGATCCCGGCGCCGCGTTCACGGCGATCACGCAGATCGGCACCGAACTGGCCGTGCTGCTGTACTTCCGCCGCGATATCGCGCGCATCTTCAGCGGCTGGCTGCACGGCCTGTCCGACCCGGTGGCGCGCTCGCACCCGGATTCGCGCCTTGCCTGGCTGATCATCGCCGGCTCGGTGCCGATCGGCGTGCTGGGCCTGCTGCTGCAGCATGCCATCGAAACCCACCTGCGCAACCTCTACCTGACCGCGACGATGCTGATCGTGTTCGGCGTGCTGCTGGGCATTGCCGAACATCTCGGCAGGCAGGTGCGCCGGCTCGACCAGATGTCCTGGCGCGACGGCATCCTGTTCGGCTTCGCACAGGCGATGGCACTGGTGCCCGGGGTGTCCCGCTCGGGCGGCACGATCACCGCAGGCCTGCTGCTGGGCTACACCCGCGAGGCGGCGGCGCGCTACTCCTTCCTGCTGGCGATTCCGGCCGTGATGGCGTCGGGCGGCTACCAGCTGGTGAAGACCTGGGGCGTGGCCGGGCCGGTGGCCGCCGGGCCCACGGCGCTGGCCACCGTGGTGGCCTTCTTCGTGGGCTATGGCGTCATCGTGGCGTTCCTGAAGATCGTCGGCAGCCGCGGCTTCTGGCCGTTCGTCGGCTACCGGATCGTGCTGGGCTTCGCCCTGCTGGGGTTCCTGGCGACGGGGCATCTCTCGCCGCTGTAGGCACTGGGTGGGCGTGCGCGGCTCAAGTTCCTGATTGATTCGTGCCGCGCGCTGGCCTGTCCCGGCCCGCGCCCCTAAGATGTGGCGTCATCAACGCCACGGAAGCCGCCATGTCCAACAGCCCCATCACCCGCCGCCGCTTCAGCGCCGGCCTGCTCGCCGCACCGCTGTGCAGCATTCCGGCGCGCACCGCTTTTACCGCCGCCAGGGAGGCCTCGATCACCGCCTTCGGCGCCGTGGCGGACGATAAAACCGTCAACACCGTGGCGATCCAGAAGGCCATCGATCACGTGGCCTGGCAGGGCGGCGGCACGGTGGTGGTGCCGGCCGGCGTATTCGTCAGCGGCGCGCTGTTCCTGAAACCGAAGGTCAACCTGCACCTGGCCAAGGGCGCGGTGCTGAAATGCTCGACGGACCTGGGCAATTTCCCGCCGCAGCGCACCCGCATCGAAGGCCATTTCGCGCCCAGCTTCAACCCGGCGCTGATCAATGCAAACGGCTGCGACGGCCTGAAGATCTCCGGCGAGGGCACCCTCGACGGTGCGGGCCGGCCGATCTGGGACCTGTTCTGGAAGCTGCGCAATGCCGCGCCCGATCCGCACAACTTCGCCAATATCGGCGTGCCGCGCGCGCGCCTGGCGCTGATCGAACGCTCGCGCGGCGTGACCGTCGAAGGCATCACGTTCAAGGATTCGCAGTTCTGGAACCTGCACTTGTACCGCTGCCGGGAGGTGACGGTGCGCGGCGCCCGCTTCGAGGTGCCGGACGACTACAAGCAGGCGCCCAGCACCGACGGCATCGACCTGGACAGCTGCCAGTACGTGACGATCGAGGACTGCCATTTTTCGGTGACGGACGACTGCATCGCCGCCAAGGGCTCGAAGGGGCCGCAGGCGCTGGACGACAAGGACAGCCCGCCGGTCGAGCATATCCGCGTGCGCAACTGCACCTTCCGGCGCGGCCATGGCCTGCTGACGCTGGGCAGCGAGGCCACGCTGGTGCGCGACGTGGTGGTGGAACATTGCAGGGTGGAGGGCCGTGTCGCCAACGTGGCGGTCCTGAAACTGCGCGCCGACACGCCGCAGCACTACGAAGACATCCATTTCCGCGACATCACGCTCGACGCCGACGGCGGCTCGATCATCGCCGTGCGGCCATGGACGCAGTATTTCGACCTGAAGGGCGCGCCGCCGCCGAAGTCGATCGTGCGCAACATCAGCCTCGTCGACATCAAGGGGCGCTCCGGCTCGTTCGGCAAGATCGCGCCCAATCCCGGGCAGACCGAGATCGGCGACATCCTCATCAAGGATGTCGCGGTGACGCTGGACAAGCCGGTGCTCGACGTGTCGGGGGCAGACAAACTGCGGCTGGAAAATGTCGTTGTCAACGGCAAGCCGCTGGCGCTGTAACGATCGCTGTCGTTATCGGTTCCTGCGGGGTGGCCTGCTCAGCGCAGCGTGATCGGCGCCACTGCCGGCCCGTCGCCCACTTCGATGGCGGCCTTCTCGAACGCCGGCGGGCCGAACATGTTGCGCGCATTGCGGCTGAAGCCGTATTTTTCGGTGGGCATGCCGATCGGGCTGCGATCGAGCTTGCTGTTGGCGTTGGCGTCGTGATAGGCGAGCACTGCCCAGCTGCCCGGCGGCACGCCATCGATCACCACTTTCATCGTGCCGGCCTGGGCCGGCACGGCGGCGCTGTAGGCGCACTGCTTGAGGAAGCGTTCCTTGTCGCAGACCGCCACGTTGATCGTGCCGCCGCTGTCCGCTACCGGCGACACCTGCACTTCGATCGACGCCGCCGCCGCGGGGCCGCAAAGCAGGGCGGCAAGGATACCGGCGCCAATGGCCGGCATGGATCGGGAAATCATGACACTTCCTTTCAGTAATGACTGTTGAAAAACAAACCCGCTG
>DASVVD010000355.1:0-2048 GCA_036386715.1 Pseudoduganella sp. | reverse complement strand
GCGCAGGCCGAACTGGTGATCCGCGACATGGAGCGCTCGCTGGCGAACCGCGAGAACACGCCGGTGTGCGCGGCGATCGCCACGGCGCTGCTGCTCGAGGCCACCGGCGATACCGTGCGCCTGGGCGCCGCGCTCGACAGCGCGCTGGCAGGTGCGCGCCAGGCGCCGAACCTGTCGGCCGGCATGAAGCTCGAGCTGGCGCGCACCTGCCTGGCGGCCGGCCGCGAGCAGCAGGCCGCCGAAGTGATGCGCAACGTGATGGCCAGTGCCGGCGGCGGCACGCCGATGGCGAAAGCCATGCGCCTGCTGGAACAGTCAGGCAAGGGCGAGATGGCAAACCGGCTGGCCCGGGAAAGCCGGCATGCGGTGGCGGAGATGGTGGCGCAGGGTGCGGCGCAGGCCAAGGCCGGCGACTACCGCGGCGCCGTGGACACCATGCTCGATGCGGTGCAGAAGCTGCCGGACAATCCGCAAGTGGTGTTCAACGCCGCCGTGGCCGTGCTGAAATACCTGGAACGCACCGGCTGGGACGAGAAGCTGGGCACCAAGGGCATCGAGCTGGTGGCCCATCTGCGCCGCCTGGACCCCGCCAATGCGCGGCTGGCGGCGCTGGGCGGGTTGCAGGAGGAATTGCTGAAGAAGTACAACGTGCGCCCCGGGCGCCGCACCGTCACGTTGCGGCAGCGGGCGTAGCCGGCGCGCCGGCAATCCGGGCTTCAGGCCCCAGGCACCGGGCACGCCAGGCGCCGCGACTAGGCATATCCCCGCACCGGTCCATCCAGCGTGGCGCTGGCGGCGCGCTCGAAGTCGGCCACCGGCATCGGCCGCGCGAACAGGTAGCCCTGGGCTTCGTCGCAGCGGTGGGCCCGCAGGAAATCGGCCTGCGCCGCTGTCTCCACGCCCTCGGCGATCACTTCCAGCCCCAGCGCGTGGGCCAGCCCGATGGTGGCGCTGACGATCGCCGCGTCGTTCGGATCGGTCTCGATATCCTTGACGAAGCCGCGATCGATCTTGATTCGGTCCAGCTCGAACAGCTTCAGGTACGACAACGACGAATAGCCGGTACCGAAATCGTCGATCGCCACGCTGATGCCGCGCGCACGCAGCTGTCGCATCAGCGCGCGGCTGCGCTCGGGGTCCTGCATCGCCGCCGACTCGGTGATCTCCAGTTCCAGCAGCGCGGGATCGGCGCCGGTGGCGGCCAGCAGCCGGTCGAGCTGTGCCGGCAGCGCGTCGCCCTGGCACTGCCGGGCGGAGAGGTTGACCGCCAGCCGCAGGTGGCCGAGCCCGATGGTTTGCCAGTGGCCGAGCAGGCCGATGGCCCGTTGCAGCACCCATTCGCCCAGCGGCAGGATCAGGCCGGACTCCTCGGCGATCGGGATGAAGCGGTCCGGCGCCACGGTGCCCAGCCCGGGAGGATGCCAGCGCAGCAGCGCCTCGGCGCCGATGACGTTGCCGCTCGCCAGGTCGATCTGCGGCTGCAGGTACAGTTCGAACTCCTGCCGTTCCAGCGCCTGCCACAGGCGGCTTTCCAGCAGCAGCCGCTCGTGCGTGGCGGCATTCATCCCGGGTGAGAAAAACTGGAACTGGCCGCGGCCATGGCCCTTCGCCGCATACATCGCGGTGTCCGCATGGCGCAGCAGCGTGCCGGGATCCTCGCCGTCGCCCGGATACATGGCGATGCCGACACTGGTGCCGCTGTGGAGCGCCTTGCCCTGCAGCGCATACGGCCGCGCCAGCGCGTCGACGATGCGGGCGGCCATCTGCCCGGCAGCGTCCGGCGTCGCGTGGCCGGTGATCACGATGAACTCGTCGCCGCCCAGGCGTGCGATCGTGTCCGCGTCCGCCAGCAGCTCGCGCAGCCGGCCGGCCACCGCCAGCAGCAGCTGGTCACCGGTCTCGTGGCCGTGGGTGTCGTTGATTTTCTTGAAGTGGTCCAGGTCGAGGAACATCACCGCCAGCGTGCTTTTCTGACGCCGCACCCGGGCCAGCGCTTTCTCCAGCCGCAGGTTCAGCGACAGGCGGTTGGCCAGGCCGGTCAGCGGGTC
>DASVVD010000354.1:0-5029 GCA_036386715.1 Pseudoduganella sp. | reverse complement strand
AAATCGGCACGGCTCATCTGGCCATGCACGGCAAACGTGCCGCGAATCGCCAGCAGCGTGTCGAAATAAGTCTTCAGGCGGGCCTCGGTATCGCGCGCCACCTTGTCCATGTCATAGGCAAATCGGCCGGCAACGTGGCGGTCCTGTGTTTCCATCGCGAACAGGCATGCCCAGGCGGTCAGGCAGAGCCCGACGGCAAAGGCCAGGTAACCGTGTACACGCATGACGTCCCCTGCTTATGCTTATAGTCTGCAAGCGACTATAGCATGGGGGCGGGCAACCACCGGGTGGCAGACAAGCGCAAAGATAGACGCAAGGTCAGGCGCAAGGATGAGCGCAAACAGGGGCGGAAAAAGCGCCGTGCCGGCCGCGAAGCAAGACCCCGCGAATCGCAGCTTTACGCGGGGCATGCCAATGTACCAAGGGAATAGTACAAACGGAAAAGTACGCGCGGGAAAGACAAAGAAAATTCAAAGGCGGCGCCTTGCGGGAAAGCGCCGCCGGTTCTACTCGATCAGGGCCGGAGTGCCGTCTTCGAGAAATGCGCCAAAGCAGCGTGTGCATTCCAGGCAGAACAGGTGCGGTATCCGCACGCTTTTCTGTCGCAATACCAGCTGCAGATGGCCTTCGGCACACACGGGGCAGGTTTCCCGCATGGTGCCACAGGTACGGATTTCGTCCGCGAGGTAGGTGTCGTCGTAGCGCACCCCGTCGACCACGCTCTGCGGGTCGAGCTGCACGAGGTACAAGGATGCCTGGCCGGCACGCTGTTCGGACGGCGCCATGCCGGCATGCGACGTTGCATGCGAGATTTCGTGCGAGCTTGCTCGCGCAGTTGCTCTCGAAGTTGCTCTCGCCGTTGCTCTGTTACTTGCACGATCCATTCTGAGCCTCCTGGCCCGCCAAGGGAAAGACGGGCCCGATCACCATAGCCAAATCGGCGCCCGCTGGCAAGCACATTCCTCTACTCAAAAGTAGGTTGCAATTAGATCGCACGCTATTTATACTGGGACCATGAACACGAAGCCCTCTACCCCGGTTTCTCCGGAAATCTCCTCCCAGGTGCCGCAGCTCGACCAGCAGCTGTGTTTCGCGCTGTACTCCACCGCGCTGGCGATGAACAAGCTGTATCGCAAGCTGCTGCGCAAGCTCGATCTCACGTATTCCCAGTACCTGGTCATGATGGTGCTGTGGGAGCGCAACGAGCAGACCGTGAGCGAACTGGGCGACAAACTGTTCCTCGATTCGGCCACGCTGACGCCGCTGCTGAAACGCATGGAGCAGGCTGAGCTGATCACCCGCACCCGCTGTGCCAACGACGAGCGCCAGGTCATCATTGCGCTGACGCCCAAGGGCAACGCCCTGCGTGAACAGGCCAGGGCCATCCCGCCCTGCGTGCTGGCGGCCAGCCAGTGCAGCCTGGACCAGGTGCAGGACCTGAAACGCCAGCTCGAAACGCTGCGCACCAGTTTGACGGATGCCAGCTGAGCGGCGTCGCGGTATTGCTACACAAATAAAATCCCTTCGGACAGCGGACGTCCGCATGTCGTCCGGCTTCCCGGCCACTGGCGGCGCCATGCGCAGGGCAGCGCCGTCCGCGCCGGACGTCCGCGCCCGGCAATGTTTCAGCATTGTTACAATCGTGCCATCTGCGCGAATCGTCGTGCCCGCTTAGAATACCCCGGCTGTTTCCACAAAAACACGAAGGAGTACCGCCCGGCCATACCCGGCACGGCGCGGCGCCCTCACCTGCCCTGGGGTATCAATGAAGCGCCTGCCTATCGTAATCGCCAGCCTGGTCGCACTCGGCCTGGCTGCCTCCGCCATCGCCGCCGAGCCGCCCGCCGGCAAGTTCGACGACAAGTTCCGCCAGCTCGACGAGATGCTGCCCACCGCCACCCAGTACCGTACCGCCTCGGGCGCGCCCGGCCACCAGTACTGGCAGCAACGCGCCGACTACACGATCCGCGCCACGCTGGACGAAGCGAACCGCAGCATCACGGGCACGGAACAGATCACGTACCACAACAATTCGCCGGACACGCTCACGTACCTGTGGGTCCAGCTGGACCAGAACATCTACAAACCCGATTCGGATGCGCGCCGCGTGCAGACCGCACCGTCGCGCGAAGCATGGATGAAGCCGCAGGGCGAGGAAGGCGGCGCCAAGTTCGAGGGCTTGCGCAGCGTGCTGACCGGCCGCGAATTCGATGGCGGCTTCAAGCTGTCGAACATCCGCACCGCCGGCGGCGCCCCGCTCAGGTTCGTGGTCAACGGCACCATGATGCGGATCGACCTGCCGTCGCCACTGAAGCCGGGCGACAAGGTGTCCTTCGGCATCGACTGGTCGTACAAGATCAATGAACAGAAGGTACTGGGCGGCCGCGCCGGCTACGAGTATTTCGAGGACGACAAGAACGCGCTGTTCGAGATCGCCCAGTGGTTCCCGCGCATGGCCGCCTACTACGACGTGGCGGGCTGGCAGCACAAGCAGTTCCTCGGTTCGGGCGAATTCACGCTGGAATTCGGCGACTACGATGTCAAGCTCACCGTGCCGGCCGACCACGTGGTGGCGTCCACCGGCGAGCTGCAGAACCCGGGCGACGTGCTGAGCGCCGCCCAGCGCGACCGCCTGGACAAGGCGCGCACCGCCAGCAAGCCGGTCGTGATCGTCACCCAGGCGGAAGCCGAAGCAGCCGAGAAAGGGGCCAACAGCGCCGCCAGCAAGGCCACCAAGACCTGGCACTTCAAGGCGAAGAACGTGCGCGACTTCGCGTTCGCCTCGTCGCGCAAGTTCATCTGGGATGCGCAGGGCTACAAGAAGGACGGCACGAACGTGCTGGCCATGTCGTACTACCCGAAGGAAGGCAACCCGCTGTGGGAACGCTATTCCACGCCATCGATCATCCACACGATCGAGCAGTACAACAAGTACAGCTTCGATTACCCGTACCCGATCGCCATTTCCGTGAACGGCCCGGTGGGCGGCATGGAATACCCGATGATCTCGTTTAACGGCCCGCGCCCGACGAAGGACAAGAAGACCGGCGAACTGACCTATTCGCAGCGCACCAAGTACGGCCTGATCGCCGTGATCATCCACGAAGTGGGCCACAACTACTTCCCGATGATCGTCAACTCGGACGAGCGCCAGTGGACCTGGATGGACGAAGGCCTGAACTCGTTCGTCGAATACCTGGCCGCGCAGGCCTGGGAAAAGGACTTCCCGATCGGCCGTGGCGACCCGCGCGACATTACCGCCTACATGCGCTCGGCGAACCAGGTACCGATCATGACGAATTCGGAATCGGTTCTCCAGTTCGGCAACAACGCCTACGCCAAGCCGGCCACCGCGCTGAACATCCTGCGCGAGACGATCCTGGGCCGCGAGCTGTTCGACCACGCGTTCCGCGAATACGCGCGCCGCTGGAAATTCAAGCGCCCGACGCCGGCCGACTTCTTCCGCACCATGGAAGATGCCTCCGGCACCGACCTCGACTGGTTCTGGCGCGGCTGGTTCTACACCACGGACGCGGTGGACATCAGCCTGGACAACATCACCGAGTTCAACATCAACACCAAGGACCCGGAAATCGAGAAGGCCTGGGCGCGCACCCGCAAGGCCGAAGAGCCGGTCTCGATGACCGACCAGCGCAACGAAGGCATGGAGCGCCGCGTCGACCGCCATCCGGAGCTGAAGGACTTCTATAACGAGCATGACCAGTTCACGGTGACCAACGTGGACCGGAACAAGTACAAGGAGTCGCTGGCCGAGCTGGAGCCGTGGCAGAAGGATTTGCTGAAAGAGGGCAAGTACATCTACCTGGTCGATTTCACCAACAAGGGCGGCCTGGTCATGCCGCTGATCCTGGAAATCACGCTGAAGTCCGGTAAAAAATACATCGAGCGCGTGCCGGCCGAAGTATGGCGCTACTCGCCGCAGAAGGTGACGAAGCTGCTGGTGACGGACGAGCCGATGACGGCACTGACCCAGGACCCGTACTGGGAAACCGCCGATATCGACACCAGCAACAATTCCTGGCCGCGCAAGGCCGCACCGTCGCGCCTGGAGCTGTTCAAGATGGAGCGCAAGCCGAACGACCTGATGAAGGATTTCAATGCGCCGCTGAAGGGTGACGAGAAGGAGAAATCCGATGCCAAGCCGGCGGACGCGGCACCCGCAGGCAATGGTGCCGCCGCCAAGCAGCAGGCCGAGACGGGGCAGCTGAAGGACCCGGCGCCAGGACAGCAGCAGCAGGGGCAGCAGGGGCAGCAGCAACCCCAGGCACCGAAGCAGGAGCAGCCGAAAGCGGAGCCGGCCAGGTAATGCTGCACTGGTTCAGGAAGGCCGCCCTCGCGGCGGCGCTGGTCTCGGGCGCCGCCGCGGCCCACAACTACCATATGGGCATGGCCAGCATCGGCTACAACGCCGCCACCGGCAATACCGAGATCGTGCACACTTACACCGCGCACGACGTGGAAGCGCTGCTGGCCAACCTGTACGGCCGCCAGTTCGACCTCGGCATGGAGGAAGACCAGGAAGCGCTGCGGCGCTACCTGGACAAGCGCTTCGTGCTGGTCGTGGGCGGCAAGCCCCTGCCGATGCAATGGGTGGGCGTGAAGGCCAGCGCCGACACGATCACCGTGTTCCAGCAGATCGACAAGACCGCGGTGCCGCCCGGCACGGTGCTGAAGTACGGCGTGCTGACCGACTTCCTGCCGGCGCAGGTCAACACCGTCAATGTCGGCGGCAGTAGCGGACGGGCGGCAGCCACGCTGACGTTTACAGCGGCGCAGGGCGAACAGCGGCTGCCGTAAGGGATCGCAGCACTCGAAGAGCACCGCGGCAAGCCTCTCGCCGCGGTGCCGGCGATACGGCCAGCCCTTGCCTTTCGCGCAACGATCGCGCATGCTTGCGGCCATGAAAAAAACCCTGCTCGCCTCCGCCTTCGCGGCCCTCTCCTTCCCGGCCCACGCCGACGACCCGTTCCTGCCCCGCGTGACGATCGATGCCTCGCGCATCAGCCAG
>DASVVD010000353.1:0-2227 GCA_036386715.1 Pseudoduganella sp. | reverse complement strand
ATGATCGTGTAGCGGAAGTTCTGCAGGAAAACGTACATCACGATGAACACCAGCAGCACCGCCTCGAGCAGCGTCTTGACCACTTCCTCGATCGAGATCTTCACGAACGTGGAGGTATCGTAGGGCACGGTGTACTTCAGGCCGGGCGGGAAGAACTTCTGCAGCTCGTCCATCTTGGCCTTCACCAGGTTGGCCGTGGCCAGCGCATTGCCGGTCAGCGACTGCTGCACGGCGAGCGCCACGAACGGCTTGCCGCTCAGGCGCGCGCTGATGTTGTAGGTGGCGCCGCCCAGCTCGAGGCGTGCCACGTCGCCCAGCCGCACGGTGGAGCCGTCCGGGTTGGCGCGCAGCACGATCTTCGAGAACTGCGCGAGCGATGCCAGCTGGCCGGTCACCACCACCGGTGCCTGGTAGGTCTGCGAGGTGGGGTTCGGCAAGTCGCCGATCGTGCCGGAAGTAACCTGCGCGTTCTGGGCGCGGATCGCCGCCGTCACGTCGCTCATGTTCAGCTTGAAGCCGGTGAGCCGGTTCGGGTCGACCCACACGCGCAGCGCGCGCTCGGAGCCGAACAGCTGGGCCTGGCCCACGCCAGGAATGCGCTTGATCTCGTTGACGACATTGCGCGCCATGTAGTCGCCGATCGCGTTCGGGTCGATCCGCCCGTCGGTCGAATACACGCCCACGAACATCAGGATGTTCGAGCGCGACTTGTTGACCTGCACGCCCTGCTGCGTGACGGCCTGCGGCAGCCGCGATTCGACCCGCTTGATGCGGTTCTGCACGTCCACCGCGGCAATGTCCGGGTCGGTGCCCGGCAGGAACGTGACGGTAATCGTCACGCCGCCGGCCGCGTTGCTTTCCGATTCGACGTACTGCAGGCCCTCGGCGCCGTTCATTTCCTGCTCGATCACGCTGGTCACGGCATCGTCGAGCACCTGGGCGGTGGCGCCCGGGTAGTTCGCCGTGACCACGATCGAGGGCGGTGCGATGGTGGGGTACTGCGCTACCGGCAGTACGGTGATCGCCAGCGCGCCGCCCAGCAGGATGAACAGCGCGATGACCCATGCGAACACGGGCCGGTCGATGAAGAAGCGTGGCATCTACGCCCCCTTGGCGGC
Organism: Pseudoduganella sp.; assembly: GCA_036386715.1. Taxonomy (GTDB): domain Bacteria; phylum Pseudomonadota; class Gammaproteobacteria; order Burkholderiales; family Burkholderiaceae_D; genus Rugamonas. The sequence continues at coordinate 1,109 of DASVVD010000353.1, read as the reverse complement.
GGGCGCTGCCTTCGACGGGCCGGCCGGCGCGGGGGCCGCGGCCGGCGTGCCGCCCTGGGCCGGCGACTGCCATGCCTGCGGCGTGACCGGGGAGCCGGGCTTGGCCTTCTGGAAGCCTTCGACGATGATCCGCTCGCCGCCTTTCAGCCCCTCGCTGACGACCCACAGGTTGTTCAGCGAGGCTTCCGCCTTCACGGGTTGCGAGAGCACCTTGTTGTCGGCCCCCACGATCATCACCGAGGCCCCCTCGGCGCCGCGCACGATGGCCTGCTGCGGCACCGTGATCGCCGCTTCGTTGATGCCCTGTTCGAGGCGCGCACGCACGTACATGCCGGGCAGCAGCGCCCGTTTCGGGTTCGGAAACTGGGCCCGCAGCGAGACCGTGCCCGTGCTTTCATCGACCGAGGCATCGGAGAACAGCAGCTTGCCGGTACCGGCATATTCCTCGCCCGATTCCAGCAGCAGCGTCACGCGCGCGCCATCCTGGCCGACGCCCTTGATCCGGCCGCTGGCCAGTGCCTGGCGCAGCTGCAGCAACTCGGTGGACGACTGCGTCACCGTCACGTAGATCGGGTCGAGCTGCTGCACCACCGCCATGGGCGTGGCTTCGCCTTGCCCCACCAGCGCGCCCTCGGTCACCAGCGCCCGGCCCACGCGGCCGGCGATCGGCGCCGTCACGGTGGCATAGCCCAGCGTCAGGCCGGCCGTCTGGCGCGCCGCCTTCGCGGTGGCCAGGTCGGCCTGCGCCTGTTTCTGCGCCGTCACGGCGTCGTCGTATTCCTGCTGGCTCACCGCCTGCGCGGCCAGCAGCGGCTTGTAGCGCTTCTCGCGCAGGTTGGCCTGCGCCAGGTTGGCCTCGGCGCGCTGCACGCTGGCCTCGGCGCTGGCGAAGCCGGCCTGGAACTCGGCCGGGTCGATGCGGAACAGCAGCTGGCCGGCCTTCACATCCGAGCCTTCCTCGAACAGCCGTTTCAGCACGATGCCGGGCGTGCGGGCCCGCACCTGCGCCACGCGGAATGCCTCGACACGGCCCGGCAGCTCATCCGTTACTGGCACGGCGGCGGCCGATACGGTGACGACGGAAACGGTGGGCGGCGGCGGGGCGGGGG
>DASVVD010000352.1:0-2408 GCA_036386715.1 Pseudoduganella sp. | reverse complement strand
GAGGGTGGCGAGACGGTGTTGGAAAGACATGTGAGGAAAGAATAAGTGGCGGTTACAGTGTATGGGTGGCGCGGGACGAGCGCAGGGCCGCGCCGAGGATTTCCTCGATGCGGGCGCGGGTGCGCTGGCCGGCTTGGTCGTCCGGAAAGTGCACGCCGATGCCCTGCGCCTTGTTGTTGTTGGCCCCCGCGGGGGTGATCCACACGACCTTGCCGGCGATCGGATACTTGTTCGTGTCGTCCATCAGCGCCAGGATCAGGTAGATCTCGTCGCCGATCTGGTAAGTGCGCGTGGTGGGCACGAAAATGCCGCCGTTCTTCAGGAACGGCATGTAGGCCGCATACAGCGCCGCCTTTTCCTTGATCGCCAGCGACAGCACGGCCGGCCGCGCCAGCGGCGCGGCGGCGTTCGCGGCACCGGTGATGCTGTTCGGATCGGGAGGGGGCGCGGTCATCTCGTGGTTTCCCGTCAGCTGCAGCAGGCCGTATAGTCCAGCAGCATGTCCTCGAGGAACAGCTTGGGCGACAGCGGATGGTCCGACGTGCCGCGCCGCTCGGCCGTGCTCTTGATCGCCGCCAGCAGGCCGGAAACCGGCACCCGCTCGGACAGGCCCTTGAGCTCGCGGCGGTAGCGGGGATAGTAACGGATGCGGCCCGAAAGCTTCATGGAGAACAGGTCGTACAGCCAGCGCTGCTGCCAGGCCACGACCGAAGTAAGCGGCACTTTCTGCATCTTGTCGGCCGTGCGCAGCGCCGTCTCGACAGTGGGATGCGCCAGGTATTGCAGCAGCGTGTCCATTTCCTCGCGGTTGCCGGTCTCGGCCTGGGCCAGCGCGGCCAGCGGCGCGCCGCCCTGCTCGCTCAGCCAGCCATCGGCGTCGGCCACGCCCTGCGATGTCAGCCAGGCCAGCGCGTCGGCATGCGCCGGCAGCGCCAGCGCAAACTTGCGGCAACGCGACAGGATCGTCGGCAGCAGCCGGTCCAGGCTGTTCGACGACAGCAGGAACACGGTGCCCGGCGGCGGTTCCTCGAGCGTTTTCAGCAGCGCGTTCGAGGCCGGCATGTTCAAGGCCTCGGCCGGATACAGCACCACCACGCGCAAACCCTGCCGGTGCGTGGAAATGTTCATGAAATCGGCCAGCGCGCGCACCTGCTCGATCTTGATTTCCTTCGAAGGCGCCTTGGTCTTCTTCTTTTCCTCGCCTTCCTCACCCTCGCCTGCGCCATCCTCCTCGAGCGCTTCCGGCCGGATGCGGCGGAAGTCGGGGTGGCTCTGCTGGACGAACCAGCCGCACGACGCGCAGGCGTTGCACGGATGGCCATCCGGCCGCACGTCCTCGCACAGCAGCGCCTGGGCGAAATGCTCGATGAAGCCGGCCTTGCCGATGCCGGCCGGGCCGTGGAACAGCACCGCGTGCGGCAGGCGCTGGCGCACGCCCTGCAATTGCAGCCAGGCATCCTGCTGCCATGGATAGATCGCTTCGTTCATGGCAGCGCTCCGATGATGTCGGCCAGCTGGACGCCGATCGCCTCGATGCTCTGCGTGGCGTCGATCACGCGGAAGCGCTGCGGCTCGTTCGCCGCGCGGCGCAGGTACTCGTTGCGGGTGGCTGAGAAGAAGTCGGCCTTCTCCTGCTCGAACTTGTCGAGCTCGCGGGTGGCATCGAGGCGCGCCCGCGCCACCTCGAGCGGCACGTCGAACAGGATCGTCAGGTCCGGCCACAGGCCGGGGTGCACCCAGTTCGCCAGCGTGTCGAGCTTGGCGAGATCGAGCCCGCGGCCGCCGCCCTGGTAGGCGAAGCTGGCATCGGTGAAGCGGTCGGAAACGACCCAGGCACCACGCGCCAGCGCCGGCTCGATCACCTGGGCGATGTGCTCGCGGCGGCTGGCGAACACCAGCAGGGCCTCGGTCTCGAGGTGCATGGCTTCGTGCAGCACCAGGTCGCGCAGCTTCTCGCCGAGCGGCGTGCCGCCCGGTTCGCGGGAACTGACGAGCTCCACGCCACGCGCGCGAATCAGCTCCCCCACATGGCGGAGATGCGTGGACTTGCCGGCGCCGTCGATGCCTTCGAACGTGATGAACCGGCCGCGCGACGCCGAGGGTGAACTCTGACTGGTATTACTTTGACTCATGGATTGATGATCATTGCTTTCGCTGGTACTGGTAAACCGCCTTGTTATGGTCGGGCAGGTTGTCGGAAAACTGGCTCGTGCCATTGCCGCGGGATACAAAATACAGGGCGCCCGACTTGGCCGGCGCCAGCGCCGCGCCGAGCGACTGCAGGCCGGGCAGCGCGATCGGCGTCGGCGGCAGGCCGGCGCGCGTATAGGTATTGTATGGCGTGTCGGTTTCCAGGTCCTTCTTGCGGATGTCGCCCACGAAACGTTCGCCCATGCCGTAGATGACGG
>DASVVD010000351.1:0-3214 GCA_036386715.1 Pseudoduganella sp. | reverse complement strand
CGTGCCCATGCTGGCCTCCTGATATTCATGAAGTATCTCAACAGGAAGTCAGACAGTGTTGTGCCGTGGAAGTTCACATACTTTACGCGAACAGCGCTTTTTTTATGCCGTAAGGCGGTGAACAGCGCCTTCGGAAATCGGGCGGCTACGATGCCGCCGCAGCGGCACTGCTGCCGTCACGCACCCGCGCCCCGCGGCCGAGCAGTTCGGCAAATGCCACCGCGTCGATATTCGAACCGCACACGATCAGGGCCACCTTCCGGCCGGCCAGCCTGCCGCGCAGCGGCCCCAGCAACGCCGCCGTCGCCACCGCCGCGGCCGGCTCTGCCACCAGCTTTGCATCGCGGAACAGATCGAGCATCGCCCGGCAGATCTCGTCGTCCGTCACCCGCACCACCTCGTCGACGAAGCGCTGGCACACGCCCAGGCTGTAGGGCATGGTATGCGGCGCACACAGGCTGTCGGCAACGGTGTCGACGTGCTCCAGCCGCTCCGTGCGGCCCGAGCGGAAGCTGCGGAACATGGCATCGGCGCCGAACGGTTCCACGCCGTACACGGCGCAGGCCGGGTTGATCTGCTTGACGGCGGCGGCAATGCCGGCGCACAGGCCACCGCCGCCGATCGGCACCACCACCGCATCCAGGCCAGGCACCTGCGCCATCAGCTCCAGGCCGATGGTGGCGGTGCCCAGCGCGGTCAGCGGGCCTTCATACGGATGGAGCATGCTGCGCCCTTCGTTGCGCTCGATGTCCAGGCCGTGCGCGAAGGCCTGGTGAATGTCCGGCATCAGCACCACCTTGGCACCCAGGTCTCGGCAGGCGGCAATCCGGGCCGGGCTGGCATGGCGCGGCATCACCACCGTGGCGCTGCAGCCGGCCAGGCGCGCCGTGTAAGCCACGGCAACCGCGTGGTTGCCTGCGCTGACGGCGGCCACGCCGCGCGCCCGCTGCGCCGGTCCCAGCGCTTCGATGCAGTTCAGCGCACCGCGCAGTTTGAAGGTGCCGGTCTTCTGGAACAGTTCCAGCTTCAGCCACACTTCGCCGGCGTCACCGAACGCCTCGGCGATCACGCCGGTTTGCCAGCGCCAGACCGGCGTGTGCAGGATTTTATCGGCAAGGCGGCCGGCGGTGGCGCGGATCTCGGGCAGCGACGGGTAAGGCAGGGTTGACACGGCATGCATCGGGGTTCTCCAGTATTCGAACGGGGACATGCGACCGGGGTCGCGCGGCATTCCGGGGCGCCGAGCACCGGCAGCGCCGCAGCTCAGCGACCCTGGCTAATTCGAATAATGGAAACGAAGGAAGAACGGGGAACCGACACGCTGCCCACGGCGAACACGGCGGCGCTGGCGCTGCTGCGCGTGCCTTTGCTGCGTTCGTCTGCGCCGCGGAACAAGCGCGGCGCGATGGTGGAGGTGGGCGATGTCATTGTTTCGATCATGCCTGACAATTGCCAGTATTGCAAATGATCATGCTGCCCCAGGCCACAGCCGGCATCGCCACGCATCGAGGCATCGGCCGCCAGGCCTCATGGCGCTGCCGATTCCTCGGCCACGCCCGCATCGCCCGCATCGCCGATGCGGTCATGCAGCGTGCGCTCCATCTGCGCCACCTCCCCTTCCACCCAGCGCCTGAAGCAGGCCACCTTCGGCAGCGCGGCCTTGCGCGGCGCGAGCGCCCAGTAATAGCCGTGCGGATAGGGCACGCTGGCACCGCGCATCAGCCACAGCACGCCGCGGTCGATATCGTCGCAGACCAGCGAATACGGCACCAGGGCGATGCCGTGTCCCACGATCGCCGCCTGCGCCGCTACCGCGAGATTGGTGAAACCACGCGAGAAATCGAAGCGCCCTTCCGGCACGCCGTGCGTGCGCAGCAGCTTGATCCAGTAGTCGGTGGTCTCGTCGTAGAGCAGCGGGAAGCGGCTCAGGTCGGACAGCGCCAGCCCGGCTTCGCCAGGCGCCAGCAGCGCCGGGCTGTACACCGCCACCAGGCGGTCGTGGTACAGCGCGGCCGGGTGTCCGGTGATGAGGCCATGGCGGATCGCCAGATCCATGTCCTCGTGTTCGACATCGACCAGCCGCTCGGTCGAATCGAGGCGGATGTCGAGGTGCGGATACTGCTGCGTGAAACGGCCCAGCCGCGGCGCCAGGAACTTGATCGCGAAGGTGTGGGTGGTTGAAATGCGCACCACGTTCTCCTCGTCGCCACCGCGCAGCGCGTCGACCTTGGCATGCAGTTCGCGCAGCAGCTTCGCCACCGTCGCGGCCAGCTCCTGCCCCTTTGGTGTCAGCGCGATGTGGCGCGGGTGCCGCACGAACAGCGTGAAGCCGACGGCTTCCTCGAGTTGCTTGACCTGCAGGCTGATGGCCGCCGGCGTCTTGTGCAGCTCCTGCGCCGCCAGCGTGAAACTGCCCCAGCGCGCGGCGCAGTCGAAGTCGATCAGTCCGGACAGGCTGCGCAGTGCCCTGGTCGTTACGCCTGGCTGCATAAGGATTCCTTGGGCTTCCCCACAAAATTACTCGTTTGTCCATGCCGGCTGGCAGGCCGACAATATACCTCACCGGCCGCCACCACACCGGGCCCGGTCAGGAACCACGTACACGATAAAACAAGGGAATACCATGGCCAAGCCATTACGCCAGCACCCGCCCCCCGCCGCGCAATGCCAGGCAGCGCCGGAGGCTGCCGGGGATACCTACCTGCGTGCGCTGCTGCGCCTGTTCGCGGCACTGGCCTGCCGGCTGCGCTGAGCCGCCGCGTAACTACCGGCCGGACGCCTGCATCAGCAGGCGGTACTGCGCGGCCAGCATCGCCTGGTTCGGATCGTGGCCCGCGCGCGGCACCGCCACGAAGGTTTTCGATGGCGCGCTGATCGCATCGAAGTAGCGGCGTGCGATATCGACCGGGCCGAGCAGGTCTTCCTGGCCGTGCACGAAGAACACCGGCAGTTCGAAGCGCGTGCCCATCCGGTACAGGTCGTAGCGGGAAAACATGCCGTCGCCGCGCATGCCCACGAAATGGATGAACGAGTAATCCTCGCCGCCCGTGTAATCGGCTTCGGCCTGCGGCGTGGCGTACAGCGGCGCCGGCCGCCACCACGCCCCCGGCGCAGGGTCGGTGGCGAGCGCCTCGTACTTGCGCACCACGCGGCGCATCACGCCGAAGTGGCGTGGATTGGTCCACGGCGGCGCACCGAGCGCCGCCAGCTTGCC
>DASVVD010000350.1:0-7472 GCA_036386715.1 Pseudoduganella sp. | reverse complement strand
TCGAACCTGCACATCTACGCGGCCATGCGCGGCGAGACGCTGGAGGAATTCCAGAAGACGCGCAACACGAAAGCCCTGTACTCGGTGAGCGGCTCGGCCAAGGACGCCGACTGGAACGCGCCGAAGTCCTGATCGTCCCATCCCGAACTGCGGGCCACGGCCCGCTCCCTTCGTTCCCGCAGCGTCAGCCCGCTCCTCCGGCGCGGCTGCCACTGCACGCACCTGTCACCAAAACAACCCGATTCACTGGAGGAGATAACATGAAAAAAACCCTGCACGCCACCGCCATCGCCACCCTCGCCGGCTGCACGATGGCCGCCACGTTGCCGGCGCAGGCGCAGAGTTCCGTGAGTGTCTACGGCCTGATCGACGGCGCCGTCGAGCACTACACCAATGCCGACGCGGCCGGCAACGGCGTGACGCGCAGCCCGAGCCTGGGCGGCGGCATGTTCCCGTCGCGCGTCGGCTTCAAGGGTTCCGAGGACCTGGGCGGCGGCCTGAAGGCCATCTTCACGCTGGAAAACGGCTTCGCGCCCGATTCCGGCACGCTGAACCAGGGCGGCCGGCTGTTCGGCCGCCAGGCCTGGGTGGGCCTGGCCGGCAGCTGGGGCCAGGTGACGATCGGCCGCAACTACAACATGCTGTATGTGTCGTCGTTCGACGTCGACACCTTCGGCCCGTCGCAATATGGGGTGGGCGCTCTCGATCCGGCCGTGCCGAACGGGCGCAGCGACAACTCCATCGCCTACAAGGGCACGTTCAACGGCGTGACGCTGGGCGCCACCTACAGCCTGGGACGCGACACGTCGTCCGCCGGCGGCGCTTCGGGCACCAACTGCGCCGGCGAATCCGCCACCGACGCGCAGGCCTGCCGCGAATGGTCGGCGCTGCTGCGCTACGACCGCCCCACCTGGGCCGTCGTCGCCGCCTACGACCAGATCCACGGCAGCCCCACGGCCGCCAATGGCCTGAACACCAGCGACAAGACCGACAGCCGCCTGCACGTGGCCGGCCTGTTGAAAGGTGCCGACTGGAAGGTGGGCGGCGGCGTGCTGCTGCGCGATAACGAAGGTTCGGCCACGCAGCCGAAGAGCCGTCTTTACTACCTGGGCGCGGCCTGGAACGTGACGCCGCTGCTGGTCGTCGACGGCCAGGTCGGCAAGCTCGATTACCGCGCCACCGGCAACGACACGAAGCAGGCACTGCTCCGCGCCACCTACCTGCTGTCGACACGCACCGCCGTCTATATCGCCGGCGGCCGGATCGACAACGACGGCACCGCCGCCGTTGCCCTCTCCGCCGGCGGCTCGGTCGGTGCCGGGCTGTCGCAGACCGGCATCATTACCGGGATCAAGCACTCGTTCTGATCGGGTCAATCTGAAAAAGCCGGTCCGCCAGCACGGACCGGCTTTTTGCGTGCTTCTGCCCTGCGGACGCTCCTGCCGAGTTGCGCAGACGCGACTCGACAATCGAGCCGGACTTAAAGTGGTTTCTCAAGTAATCGTGCCAAGTCATGAGTTTGCTATGATGGTCACAACCGGACACCACGGAGGCTGCGATGAAAACCGAGCACATTGTCGAAGCGCGCGGGAACTGGCGGCTGGCCCGCTGCGTCGACACGGGCGTGAAACTGTCGATGGCCGACGGTGTCACGCCGGCACTGGAGTTCATGCTGAAGTGCGGCGTGCCGCGCGAGGTCGCCATGCGCGTGCTGAGTGGCCCGCTGTTCGGGCGGCATGCGAACCATATGCGCCAGTAAAAATTCAATAAGCGTTCAATACGCGTTCAACAAGGGCCGATTCGCGCCCGGCAGGCCGCCTCAGAGGTCCTCGTGGTGGTCCGAGGCACCCTGCTTCCAGTAGGCCGAAATCCGGCTGGCGGTGCGCGGGAAGCCCTTTTCGCCATGCACCACGTCGCGCACCTTCGCCGCGATCGATGCCTCGCCGCCGAACCACACGAACGCATCGTTCGCCGGCAGCGGCATTGCGCGGATCGCTTCCACCAGGGCGTCGCCATCGGCCACCTGCCACACGTCGAGCTCGGCGGCGCTGGTCAAGGCAACGGGATCGTCGCATGCGACGACGACGATCGCGCGCACCCCGGCAGGCAGCTCTTCCATGCGGCGCCGGATCGCCGGTAGTGCGGTGGCGTCGCCGGCCAGCAGGTGCCACGCGTAGTCGGCCGGGATGATCATCGAGCCGCGCGGGCCGCCGATCGTGACATGCTGCCCCACCGCTGCCTGCCGCGCCCAGGACGACGCCTTGCCTTCGCCATGCAGCGCGAATTCGATCGTCAGCTCGCGCGCATCGCGATCGTAGCGGCGTGGCGTGTAGTCGCGCCGCACCGCCTCGCCGGCCGCGTCGTCGAACATGAACTTCACGTGATCGTCGAACGATGCCGAGCCGAAGTCCGCAAGTTCCTCGCCGCGGAATGTGACCGCCACGAAGTGCGCATCGAGCTGCTCTACCTTCACCACCTCGACATCGCGCCGTTTCAGTTCATGCCGCACCCGTTGCACCCGGCTCGCCGCGGCCCCGCCCGATTTGTCTGCTGTCGTCATCAGCGCTCCAATTAGTTGATAAAGTCCCCCATTCTGCGCGCCATTGGTTGACCATGTCAACCAACTTCGCTTTTTCCTGCACAGCTTGCTTCCAGGCGCCAATCTTGCCATAATTGAGAATAATTCTCATTACTATCCACGCACAGAGATGCGCAAAACCTGCTGTCCGCCATTCCGGCGCGGCGCGCCACCCGACAAGCCAGCCATGCAAGCACAACCCACCATGGCGCCCGCCGCCAGCAAACGAAAAAAACCGGCTCCCGGCTGGCGCTACCGTGCCGGCGTGGCTGTGCGGGCGCTGGCCGCGATCCCTGGCGGCTATGCGGTATCGGCCGCCTGGGCGGCGGCGCTGGGCGTGATCCTGCCGGCCGTGCGCGTGGAGGCCGCAGTGACGGCGACGATGCTGGCACTGGTGATCTACCCCTGCGCGGCGATGTGGTGCTTCGGTGCCCGCACGGCGCCGCGTGCCATCGCCGGCATGCTGGCCGCCGGCGCGCTGCCGGCCGCGATCGTGCTGCTGTCGGGGGCCGCATGAAAGAGGGCATCCGCCAGTCGATGGCGTGGCTGCACACCTGGTCCGGCCTGCTGGTGGGCTGGGTGCTGTTCATGGTGTTCGCGGCCGGCACCGCCAGCTATTTCCGCGACGAGATCACGCTGTGGATGAAGCCCGAGCTGCACGCGGCCGCGCACGCCGCGGTGCCCCAAGCGGTCGCCCTGGCGCACGCCGTGGACACGTTGCAGGACAAGGCGCCGAAGAGCCCGCGCTGGTTCATCACGATGCCGACCGGACGCGAGCCCGCGCTGCGCGCCGGCTACACGGCCCCCAAGGGAGAAAAGCGGGAAGGCGGGAAGCAAGGCGGCGGCCGGCGCGGTTTCCGGAGCGTGATGCTCGACCCTGCGACCGGTGCCGAACTGTCCGCGCCGCGCGAAACGCGCGGTGGCGATTTCTTCTACCGCCTGCATTTCGACCTGCACTACATGCCGGTGCTGTGGGCCCGCTGGATCGTGGGCGCCTGCGCGATGTTCATGCTGGTGGCGATCCTGTCGGGCATCGTCACGCACAAACGCATCTTCAAGGATTTCTTCACGTTCCGCCCGAGGAAGGGCCAGCGCTCGTGGCTCGACTTCCACAACGTCTCCGCCGTGCTGGCGCTGCCTTACCACCTGATGATCACGTACACCGGCCTGGTGACGCTGATGTTCATGTATTTCCCGCAGGGCATCCAGGCCGCCTACCACGAGGACAAGCCGGACACTTTCTTCAGCGAGCTGTTCGGCGGCCCGCCGGCCGATGCCGAGGCAGCGCGCATCCACGCGCCACTGGCGCCCCTGGCGCCGATGCTCGAACAGGCCAGCCGTGCCTGGAACGGCGCGCCGGCCGGCCGCGTGACCGTCAATTTCCCGAACGATGCCAACGCCACCGTGACGATCACGCAGCAGGCCGGCCACGACATCAGCAGCGAAGTGCCGTCGCTTACCTTCAACGGCGTCTCGGGCCGCATGGTGTCGCAGCCCGAGAGCGGCAAGGGCGCCGCCGCGGCAACGCGCGGCGTGATGGTCGGCCTGCACATCGCCCGCTTCGCCGACCCGTTCGTGCGCTGGCTGTTCTTCGTCTGCGGGCTGGCCGGCTGCCTGATGGTGGCCACCGGCCTGCTGCTGTGGGCCGTGAAGGAACGCCCCATGCACCTGAAGGCGCATGCCGGGAAAACCGGCTTCAGCCTGCGCCTCGTCGATGGCCTGAATATCGGCGCCGTGGCCGGCCTACCCCTGGCGATGGCCATCTTCTTCTGGGCCAACCGGCTGATCGACACCGGCATCGACGGCCGGCCGGATGCGGAAATCCGCTGGTTCTTCACCGCATGGGGCATTGCCGCCGCAGCAGCGCTGGTGAAGCCGGGCCGGCCGATGTGGCGCATCCAGCTGGCCATCGGCGGCCTGGCGTTCGCCCTGCTGCCGCTGCTGAACGGCGCCACCGGCGGCGCCCACCTCGGCACCAGCATCGCGCACGGCCTGTGGCCGGTGGCCGGCTTCGACATCGCCACCCTGCTATTGGGTGCGCTCCTGCTGTACTGCAGCCATTACCTCGGCAAGGCAAAGGCACCGAAGGCGGCCAGGACCGCGCCGCAACCCAACCCCGAATCCAGCACCGAACTTGCCGGGAGCAATGCATGAATGCCGCCATCTTCTTCACCATCGCCGCGCTGGGCGCCGCGGCTGCCGGCTTCGGCACGCTGGGCCTGGCCATGGACCGCCACTGGGAAGCCATCCATGGCCGTGGCAACCTGCCCGCGCCAGGCGTGCGCAGGCTGCTGCAACTGGGCGGCGGTGCGGCACTGGTGATCTCGCTGTGGTGCTGCCTGGCGGCGCGCGACACCGGCCAGGCGATCGTGCTGTGGTGCGGCGTGCTGTCGGTGGCCGCCTGGGGCGCGGTGGCGGTGATGACCTATGCCGCCCGGCATGCGCGGCGCACCGCGGCCGGCGCCGCCGTGATCGCCTGTGCCACGGTCACGCTGGCGCTGGTTTTGCGTTGATCCTTGCGCTGATGTTCGCGCAGGTGCGCTGAGGTTTGCTGAGGTTTGCCGAGGGGAGCTGAAGCCTGTCAGTCCTGCGCGCCGAGCGTGGCGCGCACCTTCTCCAGCAGCGCCAGCAGCTGCCGGCGTTCCGCTTCGTCGAGGCCCGCCGTGGCCACCTGTGCCAGCCGTTCGCCGCCACGCTGCAGGCTGCGCGCGAGCGCCTGGCCCGCCTCCGTCACCTGCAGGCGCGTGCTGCGCCGGTCCGCCGCGTCGACCGTGGCATCGAGCAGGCCCTTGTCGCGCAGGCCGCGCACCAGCCGCGCCAGCTGCGCCTTGTCGCGCCCGGAATGGGCGATCAGGTCGCTCTGCGTCGCGCCCGGGTGGTGCGCGAAATAACCGAGCACCTTGCCTTCCATGTGCGTCAGGTCGTGCGGGCCGTCGCGCAGCACGCGGTACTGGGCCGCGCGGTACTGGTGCATGATCGAATGGATCGCTTCGAAGACGGCGCTGGCGCTGTCGGCGGCTGGTTCGCTGGGTGGGGGCATGATCGTTCTGGAAAGGAAGGCAGGGCGAGTATACCGCGCCGCGTCCCTCATGCCGCTGTCGCCCCGCCCTGCGCGCATTCGGCGATGACCCACTCGCGCAGGCTTTCGAGCGCCCTGCCCGTCTCGCGGCCCTGCGGGCGCACCAGGTAATAGCCGCGCGGCGTGGCCAGCTCCGGCACCGGCGGGCTGGCCAGCTGGCCGTCGCGCAGCAGGTCGTCGACCAGTGGCCGCCAGCCGAGCGCCACGCCGCGCCCCGCCACCGCGGCCTGGATCACCAGCGGATAATTCCCCAGCGTGAGGCTCTGGCCCTGCGCCGCCGGTTCGGCGCCCTGCGACGAACCCCAGTCCTGCCACGTCAGCCAGCGTACCGGCCCGCTGCTTTCCAGGTGCAGCAAGGGCATCCGCAACACATCGTGCGCCATGGCGGGCGCGTGGCGCTCCAGCAGGCCAGGGCTGCAGACCGGTACCACCACCTCCGGCAGGATTTGCTGCGCATCGCAGCCGGGCCACTGCCCGTTGCCGAACGAGATCGCCAGGTCGACCGGTTCGCCGCGGATGTCGAACTGGTTCTGCGACGTGACGATGCGCACGTCCAGCTCCGGCTTCAGTTCCTGGAACGCCGCCAGCCGCGGCATCAGCCAGAAATTGGCGAATGCGAAATCGGTGGCCACCGTCAGCACCTCGCGCAGCTGCCGCGTGCGCACGCGTTCGACCGCCGACTGGATCGCGGCCAGGTGATCGCGCACCGCGTCGTACAGCGCCGCCCCTTCCGCCGTCAGTGCCACGCCGCGGTGGGCGCGCCGGAACAGCGCCGTGCCGAGGTGCTTTTCCAGCGCTGCGATGCGCTGGCTGACCGCCGGCTGCGTGGTGCCGAATTCCTCCGCCACCTGGGTGAAATTGAGGTGGCGCACGGCGCACGCGAAGAGCACCAGGCTTTGCAGCGGCATATCCGTTGGCATTACTTTTCCTTATGCATGGATCAGGTTTGTTTATTTTAAGTGCCTGAATCTGCAAGAGAAAAGGATTTTTATCGCATAAGGGCAGATTATGAAGATGTCATAAGATTATGCGAATTAATACGTTTTCCATTCGCCATGCGCGGTGCAGAATCCGCTCATGAACGCACCACGCAAACCGAATATCCTGATCGTGATGGCCGACCAGCTGACGCCCCGCGCGCTGGCCGCCTACGGCAACCGGGTCACGCGCACCCCGCACCTCGACCGCCTCGCGGCGCAGGGCGTGGTGTTCGATGCCGCCTACTGCAACTCGCCGCTGTGCGCGCCAGCGCGCTATTCGCTGGCGACGGGCCAGCTGCCTTCGGGGCATGGCGGCTACGACAACGCCGCGGCGCTGTCGGCCGAAGCGGTCACGTTCGGCCATTACCTGCGCCATGCGGGCTATCGCACGATCCTGGCCGGCAAGATGCACTTCATCGGCGCCGACCAGCTGCACGGCTTCGAGGAGCGCCTGACCACCGATATCTACCCGGCCGACTTCACCTGGACACCGGACTGGCAGCAGCCTGGCGTGCGGCCGGACTGGTACCACAACATGGCGTCGGTGACCGATGCCGGGCCCTGCGTGCGCACCAACCAGCTCGATTTCGACGACGAGGTGGTCTACGCCACGCGCCAGAAACTGTTCGACCTCGCACGTGACGGCGACAGCCGGCCGTTCTGCCTGACCGTATCGCTGACGCACCCGCACGACCCGTATGCGATCTCGCGCGATTACTGGGACCTGTACCGCGACGACGAGATCGACGCACCGCGCGTGCCCGCCACGCCGGACAATGAAGACCCGCACTCGCGCCGCCTGCGCGGCGTGATCGACATCGGGCGCACGCCGGTC
>DASVVD010000349.1:0-11317 GCA_036386715.1 Pseudoduganella sp. | reverse complement strand
TCAGATGCTTAATTGAAGCGTCTACGAAACCTGGGATACCTCAGTCTGACCCCGGTTTTGGGAAACGTCCCTATTTTTTGCAGTCTTTAGCGGATCACCGATTCCAGCGCGAACAGCTCTTCGGCCTTTTCGCGCCGGCGCACCAGGTGCACCTGGTCGCCGTCGACGATCACCTCGGCGGCGCGGCCGCGGGTGTTGTAGTTGGAGGCCATCGTCATGCCATAGGCACCGGCCGTCTTCATCACCAGCAGGTCGCCGGCTTCGACGGGCAGTTCGCGGTCGCGGGCCAGCCAGTCGCCCGATTCGCAGATCGGGCCCACCACGTCGAACACGACGCCGCCGGTTTCCTTCTGCACCACCGGCTGCATGTCCATCCACGCCTGGTACAGGGCAGGGCGGGCCATGTCGTTCATGGCCGCGTCGACGATGCAGAAGTTCTTTTCCTCGCCGTGCTTGATGAACTCCACGCGGGTCAGCAGCAGGCCGGTGTTGCCGACGATCGAGCGGCCCGGCTCGAAGATCACCTTGATGCCCTTGCCATCGTGCTTGGCCGCGCGCCAGGCTTCGACGCGGGCGAACACGCGGCTCACGTAGTCGCCTGCCGGGGCCGGCTGGTCCTCGCCGGCCACGCCGTAGTCGATGCCCAGGCCGCCGCCGATGTCCAGGTGGTGCAGGTGGATGCCCTCGGCCGCCAGGGTGTCGATCAGTTCGATCAGGCGGTCCAGCGCTTCCAGCAGCGGCGTGTCGTCCAGCAGCTGCGAGCCGATATGGCAGTCGATGCCCACCGGTTCCAGGTTCGGCAGCTGCGCGGCGGTGCGGTAGGTGGCCAGCGCATCGTCGAAGGCCACGCCGAACTTGCTGGCCTTCAGGCCGGTGGCGATGTAAGGGTGCGTCTTGGCGTCCACGTTCGGGTTCACGCGCAGCGAGATGCGCGCCTTCTTGCCCAGCGAGCCAGCCACCTCGTTCAGGCGGTGCAGCTCGGGAATCGACTCCACGTTGAAGCACAGGATGTCGTGTTCGAGCGCCAGGCGCATCTCGTCCACGCTCTTGCCCACGCCGGAGAAAATCACCTTCTTCGGATCGCCACCGGCGGCGAGTACGCGCAGCAGTTCGCCGCCGGACACGATGTCGAAGCCGGCGCCGCGGCGGGCCAGCAGGTCGAGGATCGCCAGGTTCGAATTGGCCTTCATTGCGTAGCACACGAGCGCATCGCGGCCGGCGCAGGCGTTCGCATACGCGTCGAAGTTGTCCAGCAACTGGGCCTTGGAATACACGTAGGTCGGCGTGCCGAATTGCTCTGAAATGGCGGGCAAGGAAACGCCCTCGGCGTGCAGCACGCCGTTCTGGTAGTCGAAATGGGACATTGGGTCTACTGTTGTGATGCGGGAGGGGTCGAAGGAACCGGGGCGGAAGCGGGCGCCACGCCGGGCTTGCCGGTCGGCGACGCCGTCTTGACGGACTGCTTGGGCAGGTACAGGGCACCGGTCTGGCCGCAAGCGGCAAGCGCTGCGGCAATCAGCATGGTAAACAAGACACGCGCTGGAGTGGACTTCACGATTAGAATCTCGTTATTACAGAACCCTTGGAGTGTAGCATGACCGAAACCGAATTCCTGGACCTGGCCGACAGCACGCTGAATGCGATCGAAGCCGCGCTGGACCGCCTGAACGACGACAACCGGCTCGATGTCGAATGCAGCCGCAACGGCAACGTGCTGGAGATCGAGTTCCTGCACAACGGTTCGAAGGTGATCGTCAACAGCCAGGCCGCCATGCAGGAACTGTGGCTGGCCGCGCGCTCCGGCGGCTTCCACTACCGCCGCGTCGACGGCCGCTGGGTCAACACCCGCGACGGCAGCGAACTGTTCGACGCCCTGTCGCAGGTCGCCACCGAGCAGTCGGGCGGCGCGCCCGTGATCGTCTGCGAAAATCCGTAACAACAAGGAAAAACAACCAGGCATAGACCCGGGGACGCCCGGCCGCCTGGTTTTCGGGAAATTTCCTGAAAACCAGGGTCTGTCCCTGGTTTTTAGTTTTACACCGTGCGTTCATCCAAGCCGGTCATCGGCAATATGATAGTGCGGGTCCTCGAACTCGTTGACTTCCACCATCGGCTTGGCGTTGCCGAGGATTTCCAGGCAGTCCGGGCTCAGGTGGCGCAGGTGCAGCGTCTTGCCGGCCTGCTGGTAGCGCGTGGCCAGCTGGTCGATCGCTTCCACGGCGGAGTGATCGACCACTTTCGCCTCGCGGAACTCGATCACCACGTGCGCGGGATCGTTCTTCGGGTCGAACAGGGCGGCGAAGTTGGCGGTCGATGCAAAGAACAGCGAACCCTTCAGCGTGTACACCTTCCAGCCGCGCGCATCGGTCGAGACGGTGGCGTGGATCGTTTTCGCATGCTGCCAGGCGAACACCAGGGCTGCGAACACCACGCCGGCCAGCACCGCCACCGCCAGGTCGGTCAGCACGGTGATCACGGTCACGCCGACCACGATCACCGCATCCTGGCGCGGGATCTTGCGCAGCGTCTGCAGGCTGCCCCAGGCAAAGGTCTTTTCGCAGACCACGAACATCAGCCCCACCAGCGCCGCCAGCGGAATCATTTCGATCCAGCGCGACAGCAGCACGATGAAGCCCAGCAGGAAGACGGCCGCCGTGATGCCGGCGATGCGGTGCCGGGCACCGTTGTTAATGTTGATCATGCTCTGGCCGACGAGGGCGCAGCCGCCCATCGAGGCGAACAGGCCGCTGATGACATTGCCCAGCCCCTGCGCCATGCTTTCACGGTTCGGCTTGCCCCGCGTATCGGTGATGGCGTCGATCAGGTTCAGGGTCAGCAGCGTTTCGATCAGGCCGATGGCCGCCAGGATCAGCGAGTACGGCAGCACGATGTAGAGCGTCTCGAGCGTCAGCGGCACCTGCGGCACGTGGAACGACGGCAGGCCGCCGGCGATCGAGCCCATGTCGCCGACCGTCTTGGTATGGATGCCCAGCGCGGCCACCAGGCCGGACACGATCAGGATCGCCGCCAGCGAAGCGGGCAGCGCTTTCGTCAGCCGCGGCAGCGCGTAGATGATCGCCATCGTCAACGCCACCAGCGCCAGCATCGTCCACAGTGCGCCGCCCTGCAGCCACTGGCCGTTCATCTTGAAGTGCCCGAACTGGGCGATGAAGACCACGATCGCCAGGCCGTTGACGAAGCCGAGCATCACCGGGTGCGGCACCATGCGGATGAATTTCCCCAGCCTGAACGCGGCGAACAGCAACTGCAGCACGCCCATCAGCACCACGGCGGCGAACAGGTATTCGGCGCCGTGCGAGACGACCAGGCCGGTCATCACCACTGCCAGCGCGCCGGCGGCGCCGCAGATCATGCCGGGGCGGCCGCCCAGCGCGGCGGAGACCAGGCACACGATGAAGGCGGCATACAGGCCGGTCAGCGCGCTGACCTGGGCCAGCAGGGCGAAGGCGATCGCCTCCGGCACCAGCGCCAGGGAGACGGTGATGCCGGACAGGATGTCAGTGCGTAACTGCGCGGATGTGACAGGGGTCGGGGACATGGACATGATCGGATTGCTGAATAAAAAACCGGTGCCGGGCACACCGGGCATGCTGCCCCGGGTGCCCGGCACCGGCATGGGTACCGCTGATTAAAACAGTTCGTTCTTGACGGCGTCGCGCGCCTTTTCCTCTTCCGGCGTGCCGCGCGAAGCGCCTTCCAGGCTTTCCACGCCCACGCCCGGCGGGTTCTCGGCATAGTAATAGTCGCCATTGGCCGCGATGATTCCCTCCGGTACCGGCCGCTCCTCCACCGGGATCGTCTTCAGGGCCTTCTGCATGTAGCCGATCCAGATCGGCAGCGCCAGGCCGCCACCGGTTTCGCGGTTGCCCAGGTTCTTCGGCTGGTCGTAGCCGATCCAGGCGATGCCCACCAGCTTCGACTGGTAGCCGGCGAACCAGGCGTCGATCGAGTCGTTGGTGGTGCCGGTCTTGCCTGCCAGGTCGGGGCGTTTCAGCGCCTGCTGGGCCTTGGCGGCGGTGCCGTAGCGTGCCACGTCGCGCAGCATCGAATCCATCAGGAACGCATTGCGCTCGTCGATCACGCGGTTGCCTTCGACACCGGCGCGGTCCGGCGCCGCCTGCGACAGCACGCGGCCGTTGGCATCGGTGACCTTGGAGATCAGGTAGGGCGTGACCTTGTAGCCGCCGTTCGCGAACACGGCGTAGGCACCGGCCATCTGCAGCGGCGTCACCGCGCCCGAACCCAGCGCCAGCGTCAGGTAGGGCGGGTTCTTGTCGCCCTCGAAGCCGAAGCGCGTGGTGAATTCCTGGCCATATTTCGCGCCGATCTTGTGCAGGATGCGGATCGAGATCATGTTCTTCGACTTGGTCAGGCCGCGCCGCATCGTCATCGGGCCTTCGTAGCGACCGTCGTAGTTCTTCGGTTCCCACGCCTGGCCGCCGGTCTGGCCGGCGTCGAACGAGATCGGCGCGTCGTTGATGATGGTCGACGGCGACAGGCCACGCTCGAGCGAGGCCGAGTAGATGAACGGCTTGAACGACGAGCCCGGCTGGCGCCACGCCTGCGTCACGTGGTTGAACTTGTTGCGGTTGTAGTCGAAGCCGCCCACCATCGCCTTGATCGCGCCATCCTCGGTGCTGGCGGCAATGAACGCCGATTCGATTTCCGGCATCTGCGTGATTTCCCAGTCCTTTTCTTCCTGCATCACGCGGATCACCGCGCCGCGGCGCACGCGGCGGTTCGGCGCGGCCTTCTCGGCCAGCCAGCCCTTGGCCATCGCCAGGCCGGCGCCGGTGATCGTGATTTCCTCGCCGGACGCGGTCATCGCCGTCACCTTCGTCGGCGATGCCGACAGCACCATCGCGGCCACGATATCGTCGCTGTCCGGGTGCTCGGCCAGTTCGGTCTCGATCAGTTCGTCGGCTTCGGCGCGCTCGCGCGGCAGGTCCACGTAGGCTTCCGGGCCGCGGTAGGCGTGGCGGCGCTCGTAATCCATCACGCCCTTGCGCAGTGCCAGGTAGGCCGCGTCCTGGTCGGATTTCGTGATCGTCGTGAACACGTTCAGGCCGCGCGTGTAGGTGTCTTCCTTGAACTGTTCATACACCAGCTGGCGCGCCATCTCGGCCACGTATTCGGCATGCACGCCGAACTCGCTGCTGTCGGTCTTGACCTTCAGCTGCTCGTTCTTGGCTTCTTCATACTGCGCCGGCGTGATGTAGCCCAGCTGCGCCATGCGCTGCAGGATGTACTGCTGGCGTGTCCTGGCCCGCTTCGGGTTGACCACCGGGTTGTACGCCGACGGCGCCTTCGGCAGGCCTGCCAGCATGGCCGCCTCGGCGATCGTGATGTCCTGCAGGTGCTTGCCGAAATAGATCTGCGCGGCCGACGCGAAGCCGTAGGCGCGCTGGCCCAGGTAGATCTGGTTCATGTAGACCTCGAGGATCTGGTCCTTCGTCAGGTTCTGCTCGATCTTCCATGCCAGCAGCGCTTCATAGGCCTTGCGCTTGAGCGTCTGTTCGCTGGAGAGGAAGAAGTTGCGCGCCACCTGCTGCGTGATCGTCGAGGCGCCCTGGCGCGCCCCGCCGGTGGCGTTGTGCACGGCCGCGCGCAGGATGCCCCAGTAGTCCACGCCGCCATGCTCGTAGAAGCGGTCGTCCTCGATCGCCAGCACGGATTTCTTCATCACGTCCGGAATGTCCTTGAAGCGCACCAGATTGCGGCGTTCTTCGCCGAATTCGCCGATCAGCACGTTGTCGGCCGAATAGATCCGCAGCGGCATCTTGGGCCGGTAATCGGTCAGCGTATCGAGCGAAGGCAGGCTGGGGTAGGCCAGCGCCAGCCCGAACACCACCAGCAGTACCGCGACCAGTCCCAGGCCGACCACGGAGCCCAGTGCCAGTAGCAGGTAGTTCTTCGGCGTCCTGGGTTTGGTCTTTTTGGATGAAGCGTTGTTCGGAGGAGTCATGCGGGTAAACCTTTGAAATTTTGTCTGAGCATTATAAGCGAGGCGCTTTGCCGGGCACGGTTCCGGGGCGCCTCCCTGCGCAGCGCGGCGCCAGCCCGTGGCCATGCCGACAACTCTGTTATCGGCATGGCTAGCCAGTCGGGAAACTGCGTGGTGCCCTGCGCACATGAAAGCGATTGTGCTGTGCGGAAATGCCTTTACAGTTGCCCCAAGGAATTGCTAGCATCAATCTTGCCGCACAGAATTTATTTTACAAGTGACGGTTTTCAAACGGTTTTTTCACTTTTTGCCAATTATTCCGGGGCGTTTTTCAGCGCGCCGGGCGGGGAATGCATCGATGATGCCAGACTTGAAGTCCTTGTTCGGCGGCGCCACGCCGCCGCTCGTGGGGCTCGATATCAGCAGCTCCGGCGTGCGGCTGGTCGAACTTGCCGATACCGGCAAGGACGGCCTGCGCGTGGAGCGCTGCGCGGTCGAGGCGCTGCCGCGCGGCGCGGTCGCCGATGGCAACATCGAGAACCTGGACCAGGTCGTGGACGCCGTGCGCCGCCTGCTGAAAAAGAGCGGCACTCGCGCGCGCCACGCGGCGCTGGGCATGCCGCCGGCCGCCGTCATCACGAAGAAGATCGTGCTGCCCGCCGGCCTGTCGGAAGAACAGCTCGAAGTGCAGGTCGAATCCGAGGCCAGCCAGTACATTCCGTTCGCGCTCGATGACGTGAGCCTGGACTTCGATGTCATCGGCCCCCTGGCCAACTCGCAGGACGACATCGAGGTCATGCTCGCCGCCGCCCGCCGCGAGAAGATCGAGGACCGCGTGGCCGTGGCCGAGGCATCGGGCCTGAAGGCCTCGGTGATGGATATCGAATCGTATGCGGCGCGCGCGGCGACGGCCCGTGTCGCCACGCTGCTGCCGGGCGGCGGCAAGGGGCAGGTGATCGCGCTGTTCCAGATCGGCGCGTCGATGACGCAGATTTCGGTGCTGCAGGATGGCATCACGGTATGGGAGCGCGAGCAGCCGTTCGGCGGCAACTCGCTCACGCAGGACATCGTGCGGGCCTACGGCCTGGCATTCGAGGAAGCCGAGGCGCGCAAGAAATCATACGTACTGCAGGCCCACGCCCAGCAGGCCGGCGACCTGCCGGCCAACTACGCGGCCGACGTGCTGCAGCCCTTCCTGGAATCGGCCGCGCTGGAAGTCACCCGCGCGATCCAGTTCTTCTTCACCTCCACGCCGTACACGAAGATCGACCAGCTGTTCCTGGCCGGCGGCTGCGCCATGCTGCCCGGCCTGCTGGACATCGTGACCGGCCGCACCCGCATTCCCGGCGTCGTGATTTCGCCGTTCCAGGGAATGGCGCTGGCACCCGGCGTGCGCGAACAGCAATTGCGCGCCGATGCACCGGCCTGCCTGGTCGCCTGCGGCCTCGCGCTGAGGAGGTTCGACTGATGGTTCGCATTAACCTGTTGCCGCACCGCGAGGAAAAGCGCAAGCAGCGCAAGGCCGCTTTCGTGGCGCTGCTGGTGCTGGCGGCGCTGATCGGCAGTGGCATCGTGCTGCTGGTGGGCGGCTACAACGCGCGCGCGATCGCCGTGCAGGAGCAGCGCAACGCGCTGCTGCAATCGTCGATCGCCGCGCTGGACGTCAAGATCGCCCGCATCGCCACGCTGAAGCAGGAGATCGAAGCGCTGAAGGCGCGCCAGCAGGCCGTCGAGGACCTGCAGGGCGACCGCAACCAGCCGGTCTACCTGCTCGACGAGCTGGTGCGGCAAACCCCGGAGGGCGTGTACCTGAAGGGCTTCCGGCAGGATGGCCAGCGCGTGGCGATCAACGGCTACGCACAATCACAGGAACGCGTCTCCGAACTGCTGCGCAACCTGTCGGGCGCTTCGCCGTGGCTGGAACGGCCCGACCTGGTCGAAGTCAAGGCGGGCACCATCGGCCAGGCCAGGAACCTGCGCAAGGTAGTGGAATTCTCGCTCATTGTCGGCATCAGGCGGCCACGCGACAAAGACAGTCCCGACGAAGACGGCAAGGCCGGCGCTCCGGCGCCGGCCGCGAAGGCATCCTGACATGGCAATCGACAAAAGCATCGGCAAGGGTCTCGACCCGCAGCGCGCGGCGGCTTCGCTGGCCGCGCAGTTCCACGGCCTGAACGGCGTGCACCCCGGCCAGTGGCCGCTGGCGCCGCGCATCCTGTGCGGCGTCGGCGTGGTGCTCGCCGTGCTGGCGCTGGGCTGGTTCGGCTACTGGAGCGGCCAGTTCGAAGAGCAGGAGGCGGGGGCGGCGCAGGAGCAGCAGCTGCGCGACCAGTACAGCATGAAGACCGCGCAGGCGATCAACCTCGATGCGCTGACGGCCCAGAAAACGCAGGTGGACCGCTATGTGGCCCTGCTGGAAAAGCAGCTGCCGAGCAAGGCCGAGATGGCCGCGCTGCTGTCGGACATCAACCAGGCCGGCGTCGGCCGCGGCCTGCAGTTCGAGCTGTTCAAGCCGGGCCAGGTGGTGGTCAAGGACTACTACGCCGAACTGCCGATCGATATCAAGGTGGCCGGCAACTACCACGACCTCGGCGCGTTCGCTGGCGACATGGCGAACCTGCCGCGCATCGTTACGCTGAACAATATGGAACTGGTGACCAACAAGGATGGCGCGCTGACGCTGAACGCGGTCGCCAAGACCTTCCGTTACCTGGACCAGGAAGAAGTGGCCGCGCAGAAGAAGGCGGCCGCCGACAAGAAGAAGGGCGCGAAGAAATGAAGCCGATGACCGCTCCCGCGCCGTTGTTGTCCACGCCGTTGTTGGCCATGCTGCTGGTGTTGCCGGCACTGCTGGCGGGCTGCGGCGACCGCGAGGAACAGGAAGTGCGCCAGTGGATGAAGGAAGTGGACGCCTCTACCCGCGTGGCCGTCAAGCCGCTGCGCGAGCCCAAGACCTTCGTGCCGTTCGCCTACGCGTCGGCCGGAGGGGCCGACCCGTTCAACCCGAACAAGCTGCTCACGGACCGCGCCGCCGCGCGTCCCGGTACCGGCGTGGCGCCGGACACCACCCGCCGCAAGGAACCGCTCGAAGGCTATCCCCTCGACACGATGCGCATGGTGGGCATGCTGCAGAAGGGCCGAGCCATCTCCGCCCTGCTGCAGATCGACCAGTCCGTGCAC
The DNA here is from genome assembly GCA_036386715.1 of Pseudoduganella sp. Lineage (GTDB taxonomy): Bacteria > Pseudomonadota > Gammaproteobacteria > Burkholderiales > Burkholderiaceae_D > Rugamonas. The sequence continues at coordinate 2,172 of DASVVD010000349.1, read as the reverse complement.
CAGGTGCGGGCCGGGCAAAGGCTGGGCCAGAACTACGGCGTGGTCACGTCGGTCACGGAAAACGCCGTGACCGTGAAGGAAACGGTTCAGGATGCGGGCGGCGAATGGGTCGAACGCACCAGCAAGCTGGAACTGCAGGAAAGCAAGGAGAACAAGCAATGATCGCAATGAATACCATGCGCCGCCTCGGCGCCGTGCTGGCGCTGGCCGGGGCCGCCGCGCTGGCCCATGCGCAGGGGGGCAATGCGATCGAATCCGTGTCCGCCAGCCGGCAAGGCACGAACGTGATCGTGAAGATCGCGCTCGAGCATGCGCCGGAGGCGGCGCCGGCCGGCTTCGCCACCAGCAACCCGCCGCGCATCGCGCTCGACTTTGCCCGCACCGGCAACGCCACCGGCAAGACGGCGCAGGACATCGAGCTCGGCGAGCTGCGCAGCGTCAACGTGGTGCAGGCGGGCGACCGCTCGCGGCTCGTGTTCAACCTGCGGCGTGCCCTCCATTACGCCACGGCGGTCGAAGGCCGCAACGTGCTGCTGACGATCGATGGTTCGGGCGGCGTCGCCACCGCACTCGATGCGCGCGGCATGCCCGCCGCGGCAGCGGCAGTCCCAGCACCCGTACCTGCGCCGGTATCGGCACCTGTGCCCGCGCCGGCACCCGCACCGGCACCGGCACCCGTCGCCAAGGCACCCGGCAAGCCGCTCCTCAGGGCGGTCGATTTCCGCCGCGGCACGGGCGGCGAAGGCCGCATCGTCGTCGACCTGCCGCACAACGCGGTGGCGGTCGACGTGAAGCAGGGCCCGAAAGGCGTCACCATCGATTTCCTGAAGACCGGCGTGCCCGAAGCGCTGCGCCGCCGGCTGGACGTGACCGATTTCGGCACGCCGGTGACCCGCGTGACCACGGCGCCGCAGGGCGACAACGTGCGCCTGCAGGTCGAGGCCACCGGACTGTGGGAACACAATGTGTACCAGAGCGACACCCAGCTCGTGGTGGAAGTGCGGCCGATCAAGGAAGACCCGAACCGGCTGGTGCAGGGCACGCAGGGCTACCGCGGCGAGAAGGTGACGTTCAATTTCCAGAACATCGAGGTGCGCCAGGCACTGCAGGCCGTGGCCGACATGTCGGGCCTGAACATCGTCTCGTCCGACAGCGTGACGGGCAGCCTGACGCTGCACCTGAAGGAAGTGCCGTGGGACCAGGCGCTGGACGTGATCCTGCAGGCCAAGGGCCTGGACATGCGCAAGAACGGCAACGTGATCTGGATCGCGCCGAAGGAAGAACTGCTGACGAAGGAAAAACTGGAACTGGAGCAGCGTGCCCAGATCGCCGAGCTGGAACCGCTGAAATCGGAGATCTTCCAGCTCAATTACCAGAAGGCCGAATCGTTCAAGCTGGTGTTCGGGCTCGATGGCGCCAGCGATGCCAAGAACCGCATCCTCTCGCGCCGCGGCAGCGCCATCATCGAACCGCGCACCAACCAGCTGTTCGTCACCGACATCCCGTCCCGGCTCGATGAAGTGCGCAAGCTGCTCGCCAAGACCGACATCGCCTCGAAACAGGTGCTGATCGAGGCGCGCATCGTCGAGGCCAACGACGGCTTCACGCGCAACCTCGGCGCCAAGCTGGGCTTCGCCGACTTCAAGGGCACGCAGGGCGGCAACCATGCTGTCGTCAGCGGCAACATGACGGGTATCGGCCGGGTCACCGGCCAGGTCGAAGCGGTCGACGCCGCGAACGATTTCAGCAACAGCCAGTTCATCAATCTGCCGGCGGCACCGATCAACGGCGTGGCGGCGGGCAGCCTGGCCGTGAGCCTGTTCAATTCGGCCGCCAACCGGTTCCTGAACCTGGAACTGTCGGCACTGGAAGCGGACGGCACCGGCAAGATCATCTCCAGCCCGCGCGTGGTCACGGCCGACAAGTCGGTGGCCACGATCGAGCAGGGCCTCGAACTGCCGTACCAGGTGGCCACCAGCAGCGGCGCCACGTCGATCGTGTTCCGCAAGGCCAACCTGCGCCTCGAGGTGATCCCGCAGATTACGCCGGACGGCAACGTGGTCATCGACGTCGACGTCAACAAGGACAGCGTGGGCGCCGAAACCCGTGCCGGCTTCGCGATCGACACCACGCACGTGAAAACCCAGGTGATGGTGGAAAACGGCGGCACCG
>DASVVD010000348.1:0-2171 GCA_036386715.1 Pseudoduganella sp. | reverse complement strand
CAGCTTGTTGCCGATCACGAGCAGCCGGTAGTCATGGCCGGGCAGGAAGCGCTCGACCATGATGTCCTCGCGGAATTCGCGCGCCGTATGGAACGCGGCATGCGTTTGCGCTTCGGTGGTGATGTTGACGGTGACGCCCTTGCCCTGGTTGCCGTCCTTCGGCTTGATCACCACGGGCAGGCCGATCAGCTGTGCCACTTCCCACGCCTGTTCGGCGGTTTCGACCGTGCGGCCGACCGGCACCGGCACGCCGGCGGCGTCCAGCAGGCGCTTGGTCAGTTCCTTGTCCTGCGCGATATTCTCGGCAATGGCGCTGGTCGAATCGACCTCGGCGGCCTGGATGCGCCGCTGCTTGCTGCCCCAGCCGAAGGCCACCATCGAACCGGACGTCATGCGGCGGTACGGAATCCTGCGCGCCACCGCGGCCTGGACGATCGCACCGGTACTCGGCCCCAGGCGCACATCCTCGTCCAGGTCGCGCAGTTCGGCCAGCGCGGCGGCCAGGTCGAACGGGGTATCCTGCAGCGCCGAATTGACCAGCTGCTCGGCCAGCTCCACGGCCCGGCGGCCCACTTCTTCTTCGGTGTATTCCACCACCGTCTGGAAAATGCCCTGGTCCACGGTGGGCGTGGTGCGGCTGAAGGTGACCGGGCAACCGGCTTCCGCCTGCAATGCCAGCGCCGTCAGTTCGAGCACGTGCGCCAGCGGCACGGCGTCGGCGTGGCCAAGCGGCTGGAACTGGCCGATGCGGGGAAAGCGCGCGCGTAGCCGCACTTCGAAGCCGGTCAGCTTGTCGGCCGCCAGTTCTTCGGGCGTGCACGAAACGATCGCTTCGATGGCGGTGTGGTGGCTCCAGAGGTTCGGGCCGCGCAGCGCGCGGGTGCGGATCACTTCCATGTACTGATTCCTGTGTGGTGTTCTTCTGTGCGGGATGCGTGGTGCATGTAGCGGCTCGCGTTCATCAGGCCGCCCGCTTCTTCCATTCGAATGTGCGCAGCGCCGCGGCGATCAGGTCCGGCGACAGGTCGAGCGCCCAGCCGGTGCCGATCGCGGCGAGCACTGCTTCGCGGCATTCGTCCTCGTCGTTCGGCAGGCAGTGCGCGGGCAGTTCGGCCACTTCGTCGTCGCCGATCGCCATCACGAACGAACCGCCGCGGCCGAACACGACGCGGCCGCCCGCCAAGCGGTGCGCGGCGATCGCCGGTGCTTCTTCGTGCACGGCGTAGAACAGCACCTCGCCGTCGCACAGCCGGGCCATGTCGGCGACCTGCGCATCGCCGGCGTTCAGCACCGCCACGCCATCGGGCAGCACCACGTCCACCTGGGTGCGCAGCACGCGGAACATTTGTTCCGGATCGTCGATGTAGAACTCGCCGAGACTGTCGTGGCCACGCGTGTCGCTGACCACGCCCACCGTGCAGCGGTCGTAAGCCAGGCCTTCGGTCAGGATCATGCGGTTGCCGTTGGCGAACACCGCCGATTCGACGTTCTTGTTCAGCAGCAGGCGCTGGCCCGATTCCCACTCGGTGAGCGGGCCGCGGGCGATCTTGCGGCCGTTCAGGTACACGCCTTCGTCGCAGGCCACGCCGGCATAGCGGCCGGAGACCTGCAGCTGCCAGGCCGTGAGCCGCGCGATGAGCGCCGTGTGGCAGGTGCCGGCCACGCCGATGATGGGAATGCGGCCGTTCTCGCCGTCGTCGAACAACTGCTCGACGATGGCCGCGCCCACCGGCCGCGGCGTGCCGCCCGGTGCCGGTTTCAGGTGGGCCAGCAGGCCCGGGCTGGCATTGACTTCGATGATCGCGCCGCCCTGTTCTTCCAGCGGGCGCGAGATGTCCTGCGCAACCAGGTCGATGCCGGCGATGTCCAGGCCGATCGCGCGCGCCGCCAGGGCGGCCATTTCCGCCACGGACGGATGCACCAGGTCGGTGACGTCGTTGGCGACATTGCCGTTGATCGCGATGAGCACCTTGCGGCCCGCTTCGGGCACCGAACCGGGGGTCAGCCCCTGGCGGGCCAACTCCAGCTGCACTTCCGGCGATTTCTCGGTTTCCACCACGTTCAGCGGATCTTCTTCGTTGTGGCCGCGGCGTGGATCGGAATTGATCTGCGCATCGACCAGCGCCGTCACCGTCGACTGGCCGTCGCCGGTGATCCATACCGATTCACCG
>DASVVD010000347.1:0-4427 GCA_036386715.1 Pseudoduganella sp. | reverse complement strand
CAGGCCGAGCTGGCCGAACTGGTCGAACTGGTGGTGGTGCCGGAATCGTGGATGTTCCGCGACCCGCAGGCGTTTGCCGTGGCGGCCGCCTACACCAAGCGGCGGCTGGCAAGCGGCGAACGGCAGCTGCTGCGCATGCTGTCGATTCCCTGCGCCGGCGGCGAGGAGCCGTACACGCTGGCGATGGCGCTGGTCGATGCCGGCGTGCCACCCACGGCGTTCGCGATCGACGCCGTGGACCTGTCCACCGCGTGCATCGCCCGTGCCCAGGAAGGCCTCTACGGGCGCAATGCGTTCCGCGGCAAGGACCTCGATTTTCGCGAGCGCCACTTCACCCGGGAAGACAATGACCTGTACCGCATCGACCCGGGGTTGCGGCGGCGCGTGCGCTTTCGCCAGGGTAACCTGCTGACGAGCGAGCTGGCGCCGCCCGGCACCTACGACGTGATCTTTTGCCGCAACCTGCTGATCTATTTCGATGCGCCGACCACCGCCGCCGCGATCGCGCGGCTGGCTGCGCTGCTGGCCGGCGACGGCGTGCTGCTGGCCGGCTATGCCGAGGTGCCGTCGTTCATGCAGAACGGCTTTACGACGCTGCCCTACCGCCAGGCATTCGCGTTGTGCAAGGACAGTGCGCCGGAGAGCGCCCCCTTTGCCGGCTTGCCGCTGCCGGTGAACGACATGCCGGAGCGGCGCCGCAAGCCGCAGGACGAGGTGCCGCGCGAGCGGCGGGCAGCGCCTCGCCCGGCCGCGGCGGCGACTGCCCCGCTCCCCGCCCCTTCGCGCCCCGCGCCGCGCCCTGCCACCCCGCCCGCTGCCGCCGCTGCGGCCGCGGCGGCCGCGGCGGTCGCCGGCACGCTGGACGAAGCGCGGCGCCTGGCGGACAGCGGCCAGCCGCGCGCAGCGGAAGCCATCTGCCGCGCGCTGGCGGCACGCGAACCGGACAACGCCGGGGCATGGTTCCTGCTGGGCCTGCTGACCGAGGCGGCCGCACCGGACGAGGCGCAAGGCCACCTGCGGCGCTGCATCTATCTCGAGCCCGGCCATTACGATGCGCTGTGCCACCTGGCGCTGCTGGCAGGGCGGCGCGGCGACGTGGCGGCACAGGAAAACCTGCGCGAACGCGCTGCCCGCGTGTGGCGCCGCCGCCAGGCCGACAAGGCTGAATCATGAGCACTGGAACGATGAGACCAATGACACCCTCCGGGCCGACGCAGGACCGCCCGCGCAGCGAAGGCCGCGCGGTGGACGACGCCTACCTGAACGAATGGGCGGAACACTTCCGCGCACCGCTCGCCACGACCGAACTGGCCGATGCCTCCGCGGTGGCATTCCGCGTGGGCGCCGAATGGCTGGCACTGCCCACGCCGATGCTGCTCCGGGTCGCGCCGCATGTGGTACCGCACCGGGTACCGCACCGCACTGCACGCGCATTGCGCGGCATCGTCAACGTGGGCGGGCAACTGGTTCCGTGCGTTGCCCTGGCCGACCTGCTCGATATCGACGCCGACGGCGGCAGCGCCCGTGCCGGCCGCCATACCTTCGCACGGCTGCTGCTGGTGCAATGGGAGGACCATGCCTACGCGCTGCCCGTGGCGGACCTGCACGGCATCGTGCGCTATGCAAGCGCGCGCGTGCAGGCGCCGGCGGCAACCATCAACAAGGGCGTGCAGCGCTACCTGGCCGGCGTGCTGGCGGAAGGCGACCTGCGTATCGGCCTGCTCGATGCCGCCCTGCTGGGCCCGCAACTGGCGAGGACGCTGCGATGAGGAAGCTGCAATGAGGAAGCTGCAATGGGGACGCTGCGATGAGCGATGACCTGTCCGGTTTTTCGATGCTGGAACTGTTCCGCATGGAGGCCGAGAGCCAGACCCAGGCGCTGACCGACGGCCTGCTCTCCGTGGAGCGCCATGCCGATCCGGCGGCGCTCGAGGCCATGATGCGGGCCGCCCATTCGATCAAGGGTGCCGCCGCGATCGTGGGGCTCGACATAATCGTGCAGCTGTCGCACGGCATGGAGGACGCATTCATCGCCGCCCAGCACGGGCTGCTGAAACTGACGCCGAACCGTGTCGACGTGCTGCTGGCCGGCGTGGATTTGATCGTGCAATGCTCGCACCTGCAGGAAAGCGGCCTGCAGGGCTGGCTGGGCGCCAATGCCGATACGATCCGGGGCACGATGGATGCGATCCGCAGCATCGCCTTCCTGCCCGAACCGGTGGCCATGGCGCCTGCACCGACGTTTGCACCAGCGCCTGCCGCCGCACCGGTTTCCGAGCCACCATCCGCGCCGGTGCCGGTTCCCCTTGCCGTCTCCGAACCGGCAGCCGGCGTGTCACCGGCGGCGAACCCGGCACCGGTGCCAGCGCAGCCCGAAGCGCCGCCGCAACGCGGCGGCAAGCCCGGCGTGCAGTCCGACCGCCTGCTGTCGCTGGCCGGCGAGGCGCGCATCACCGCGCACCGGCTGCAGCCGTTGATCCAGGCGATGCAGCGCCACAAGCGCCACCAGGCTGCGCTGTTTAGCGCGCTGGATGACCTGCAGGAAGCAATCGGCCGCAACGGCGACCCGGTACTGCGCGAAAAGGCAGCCCAGGTGGCGCAGCGCGGCCAGCCGCTGAAGCAGTTCATCCTGGCGCACGCGGCGGACATGGAGCAGTACGAACGCCGCCTGCTGAACGTGGCACAGGGCATGGTCGACGAAGTGCTGGCCCTGCGCATGCGGCCGTTCCGCGATGGCGTGCACCATTTCCCGCGCATGGTGCGCGACCTGGCCCGCAGCCTGGGCAAGGACGTACGCCTCGAGGTCCGCGGCGAGGAAACCCTGGTCGACCGCGACATCCTGGCGCGGATCGAAAGCCCGCTGAACCATATGCTGCGCAACGCCGTCGACCATGGCATCGAAGCGCCCGAGGCGCGTGCGCGCAGCGGCAAGCCGCCGCACGGCACCATCGTGCTGGAGGCGCGGCACCGGGCCGGCATGCTGAACATCGAAATCCACGACGATGGCGGCGGCGTGGACCCGGAACGTATCCGTATCGCCGTGGCGGCGCGCCGCATGGCCACGCCGGCAATGGCCGACACGATGTCGCATGCGGAGCTGATGCAGTTCCTGTTCCTGCCGGCGTTCAGCCTGAAAGACCAAGTCACGCAGATTTCCGGCCGCGGCGTCGGCCTGGACATCGTGCACGACACGATCCGCGAACAGAACGGCACGGTGCGGCTGGAATCGCAGCCGGGGCAAGGCTTCCATACCCATATCACGCTGCCGCTGACCCAGTCGATCGTGCGCTCGCTGGTGGTGGACGTGGCCGGCGAAGCCTATGCGCTGCCGATCGTCAAGGTGGAGCGCGTGCTGCAGGTGCCGCGCAGCGACGTCCACACGCTTGAAAGCAAACAGTTCTTCGAGTTCGACGGCGCGAACGTGGGCCTGGTTTCCGCCGCGCAGGTGCTGCAACTGGGCGAGACGCTGCATCAGGAACTGCTGCCGGTGATCGTGGTGGGCACCGGTACCCACCGTTACGGACTGGTGGTCGATGCGATCCGCGGCGAGCACAGCCTGGCGGTGCACAGTATCGATCCGATCTTCGGCAAGCTGCGCGACATCGCGGCCGCGGCCCTGCTGAACGACGGCGAACCGGTGCTGATCCTGGATGTGCCGGACCTGCTGATGTCGATCGACAAACTGCTGGCCGAAGGCGGGCTGCATCAACTGGCGCGCGCCGGCAGCTCGGCAAGGCGTAGAATGAAACGCATCCTGGTCGTCGACGATTCGCTGACGGTGCGCGAGATGGAGCGCAAGCTGCTGACAGGCCGGGGCTTCGAGGTCGACATCGCGGTCGACGGCATGGACGGCTGGAACGCCGCGCGTTCCGGCGACTACGACCTGGTCATCACCGATGTCGACATGCCGCGCATGGACGGCATCGAACTCGTCAACCTGATCAAGAAGGATTTGCATTTGCATACACTGCCCGTGATGATCGTGTCGTACAAGGACCGGCCGGAAGACCGCGCACGCGGCCTGGCCGCCGGTGCCGACTACTACCTCACGAAGGGCAGTTTCCATGACGAGACGCTGCTCGATGCCGTGGCCGACCTGGTCGGGGATGCGTTCCGATGAAAATCGGCATTGCGAACGACATGCCGATGGCGGCCGAAGCGCTGCGCCGCGTGATTGCCGCCACCAGGATGCACCAGGTGCTGTGGATTGCCCGCACCGGGCTCGAAGCGGTGCGCATGTGCGCCGACAATCGTCCCGACCTGGTGCTGATGGACCTGAACATGCCCGAGCTCGATGGCGTGGAGGCCACGCGCCGCATCATGGCCGAGTCGCCGTGCGCGATCCTGATCGTTACGGGAAAACCGCAGGACAGCGTCAACCAGGTGTTCCGGGCGCTGGGAGCCGGGGCGCTGGACGTGACCGCGAC
>DASVVD010000346.1:0-2448 GCA_036386715.1 Pseudoduganella sp. | reverse complement strand
GGAAAAGCCGGAAGCCGGTACTCGCGACCAGGCGCTGCGCTACAGGCTGTTCGTTGCTGCAGCAGAGGGCAACTGGATTGCGCGCGGTCTCGTGTTCGACATGCTGATGCACAGCGACAGAAAGGGCGTGGACGAGGTCCGGGCATTCCAGTTGATGGGCTGGCTGCGGCAAAACAAGGTGGGCTCGCTCTACGTATTCTGGTCGGATTTTTTTACCGCGCGAAATGGCGGCGGCGTGGATCGCGATGCGCACCGGAATAGCCTGCTGGTACTCGCCGCGCTTCAGCACAGCTACGTGGCGCAACGTCGAGTCGGTGCTTCGCTGGTGGAAACGGGTAACGCCGAACTGGTGCGTGTCGGGGAAAGGATGATCGCGTGTGCCGCCTGGCGTGGCGGGGTATTGGCTGAACCACGGCGCTCTGGTCAAGAATGAGCAAGTGAAAGCGGTTTGATCTGGCTCGCCCATGAAAAATGCCGCCGGTTTCGCAACCGGCGGCTTTTTCACATCTGGTGGTGATAGGTGGACTTGAACCACCGACCCCAGCATTATGAGTGCTGTGCTCTAACCAACTGAGCTATATCACCGCAAACTCTACACCAGGTAACCTGAAGAAAAACGACCTGAACCGTTGCCGGCCAGGTCGTTTTGCTTGAATTCTGGTGGTGGTGATAGGTGGACTTGAACCACCGACCCCAGCATTATGAGTGCTGTGCTCTAACCAACTGAGCTATATCACCGCAACGGCAAGCATTATCGCGGCTGCCACCCCCGCTGTCAAGAACGGCGCGAATTTTTCGCAGTCGATGGCGAATCAGACAATATAGCGCAAATTCGCGCCGTCCAGCGCAAATGCACGATGTTGTATCGATATGGCGTCCGGTTCACTCCTGCAGCGCTGGCAGCCGCGCGAGGATCTGCGCGGTGGCATCCGGCGCCAGGCAGTCGATCACGATCCGCTGCGGCATCGCGCGCAGCCACGTCAGCTGGCGCTTGGCGAGCTGGCGCGTGGCGATGATGCCGGTCTCGCGCATGGCCTGGTAGCCGATGTGCCCGTCGAGATATTCCCAGACCTGGCGGTAACCCACGCAGCGCATCGAGGGCAGGCCGGGATGCAGATCGCCGCGCCGGCGCAGCCCTTCCACCTCGTCGATCAGCGCATCGTCTTCCAGCATCATGTCGAAGCGGCGCGCGATCCGCTGGTGCAGCACCGCGCGGTCGTTCGGTTCGAGGGCGAACGACATCAGCTCGAACGGCAGCTCTTCCTTTTCGCGCAGCGCCAGCAGGGCGGACATCGGCTTGCCCGACAGCCGGATGATTTCCAGCGCGCGGCCGATGCGCTGCGCGTCGTTCGGGTTGAGCCGCGTGGCCGTTGCCGGGTCCAGCGTGGCCAGCCGCGCATGCAGGGCCGGCCAGCCGAGCCGTGCGGCTTCTTCTTCGAGCTCCGCACGAACGGCCGGGTCGGCGCCCGGCAGGTCGTCCAGCCCGTCCGCCAGGCCCTTGAAATACAGCATCGTGCCGCCCACCAGCAGCGGCAGCCTGCCGCGCGCGGTGATCTCGGCCACCAGGCGCAGCGTGTCGTTGCGGAACTGGGCCACCGAGTAGGCGTCCAGCGGGTCGATGATGTCGATCAGGTGGTGCGGCGCGGCGGCCCGTTCGGCGCGCGTGGGCTTGGCGGTGCCGATGTCCATGCCGCGGTAGACCAGCGCCGAATCGACCGAGATGATCTCGGACGGAATGCGTTCGGCGATCGCCAGTGCGGCGGCGGTCTTGCCCGAGGCGGTCGGGCCCATGATGGCGACCGCGAGCGGCCGCTGTGCAGGTTGGTTCATGAAGCTTACTGCCCGCGAAGGAACAGTTTGTCGAGAGCGGAAATTTCCACCTGCACCCAGGTCGGGCGGCCGTGGTTGCACTGGTCGGCGCGCTCGGTGCTTTCCATCTGGCGCAGCAGCGCGTTCATTTCCGGCGCGGTCAGGATGCGGTTGGCGCGCACGGCCGTGTGGCAGGCGAGGGTGCCGAGCAGCTCGTTGCGGCGCTCGATCAGCACGCGCGAGCCGCCGAACTCGCGCACGTCGCGCAGCACGTCGCGCGCCAGCGTCTGCGCGTCGGCGTTCTTCAGCAGGGCCGGCACGGCGCGCACCGCCAGCGTGGTGGGCGACAGCACGGCGATGTCGAAGCCCAGCGCCTTCAGCGTGTCGCCGTGTTCCTGCACGGTGCCCACTTCCACCGCGTCGGCATAGAACGTGACCGGGATCAGCAGCGACTGCACCTGCATGTCGGTGCCGGAAACCTGGGCGTCCAGCGCATTCTTGAGCTGTTCGTACAGGATGCGCTCGTGGGCGGCGTGCATGTCGACCAGCACCAGGCCCTTGCGGTTCTGCGCCAGGATGTAGATGCCGTGCAGCTGGGCCAGCGCGAAGCCGAGCGGGAAATCGTCGTCGGAGGCCGGC